>NZ_JAMYNS010000014.1:0-183836 GCF_040319125.1 Mesorhizobium sp. M0938
AAACACCACCCCTCCCCCCGGCCCCCGCCCGCCCCCCCCCCCCCCCCCCCCCGGGCCCCCCGGGCGCCGATAGGAGGATCGACGATGAAGTTCATGTTGACCGGCAGGTCATTGCATCCGCAGGCCGAGCCCGTCGCCGACGGGTTTAAGAAGGGCCAGATGAACCGGCGCGAATATCTCGCCACCATGGCAGCACTCGGCGTCAGCGCCGTCGGTGCGCTGACGCTGGGCGGCCTGGCACCTTCCCCGGCCAGGGCGGAGGAGCCGAAGCGCGGCGGCGTGCTCCGCGTCGCCATGAACGTCAAGGGTTTTAAGGATCCGCGCACCTTCGACGGCGTCGAAATGTCCAACATCGCCCGCCAGTGCAACGAGTATCTGGTCCGCTGGAACCGCGATTTCACCTTCGAGCCGTGGCTGCTCGAGAGCTGGGAGACCAGCGACGATGCCAAGACGCTGACGCTCCATGTCCGCAAGGGCATAACCTGGTCGAACGGCGACGCCTTCAACGCCGACGATGTCGTCCACAATCTCACGCGCTGGTGCGATGCTTCCGTCGCCGGCAACTCGGTCGCCGCGCGCCTGGGCGCGCTGGTCAACCCCGACACCAAGAAAGCCGTCGATGGCGGCATCGAGCGCGTCGACGACTTCACCATCAAGCTCAATCTGCCGAAACCCGACATTTCGCTGATCGCCGGCGTGGCCGACTATCCCGGACTGATCATGCATCGCTCCTACGATGGTGGCGACGATCCGCTGAAGGCGCTGGCGATCACCACCGGGCCTTGCGAGCTGGTGTCATGGGACGCAGAGACCGGCGCCGAGGTCCGCCGCAAGGACAAGCCGTGGTGGAAGGGCGACTTCTATCTCGACGGCATCAAATGGGTCGACTACGGCTCCGATCCCAATGCGATGCTGTCGGCCTTCGAATCGGGCGAGATCGACACCAATCACGAAACCGCCGCCGATACGGTCTCGCAGACCGAACAGATGGAGCTCGGGAATTCGGAACTCGCCACCGGCTCTACCCTGGTCGCGCGCTTCAATGTCGGCAATCCGCCCTATGACGACGTCAAGGTGCGGCGCGCCGCACAGCTTTCGGTCGACAACACCGCGGTGCTGAAACTTGGCATAGACAATCGGGGCAAGCCCGCCGAAAACCACCATGTCGGGCCGATGCATGCCGAATATGCCGATATCGGGCCGGCCGTGCGCAAGGTCGACGAGGCCAAGGCGCTGCTCGCCGAGGCCGGCAAGGCCGATCATGAATTCGACCTCATCTCGGTCGATGTCGACTGGCAGAAGACGAGCGGCGATGCGATTGCCGCGCAGATGCGCGAGGCCGGGCTGAAGGTCAAGCGCACCGTGTTGCCGGCGGCGACATTCTGGAACGACTGGAGCAAATATCCCTTCTCCTGCACCGAATGGCTCGGCCGGCCGCTCGGCGTCCAGGTGCTGGCGCTCGCCTACAAGTCAGGCGCGGCATGGAACGAGAGCGCCTATGCCAATCCGGAATTCGACACTTTGCTCGACAAGGCGCTGGCCACCCCCGATGCCGCCGCCCGCAAGGAGATCATGGCCAAGATCGAGCAGAATCTGCGCGATTCCGGCATCATCATCCAGCCCTACTGGCGCTCGGTCTTCCGCACCTATCGCAAGGGCGTACACGGCTGCGAGCAGCACCAGTCGCTCGAGCAGCATTTCGAGAAGGTCTGGATTGAGGCGTGATTGTCGCCGCCGGTCGCTTTGGATCAGCGGTCGGCGCGTGAACCTGAGATCTCCTTCCCAAGTCGAACCGTTTCCCGCACCAGCAGGTCCAGATCCTCTCGCCGGGTGCGGTGATTGTTGATCGCCACCCTGAGGCAATGCTGGCCATGCACCGTCGTGTCCGACAGGACGGCGATGCCTTCTTCCTGCAGCCTCAGCATGATCTCGGTGTTGAGCGCCTTCAGCGCCTCGCCCGTCAACTCGCCGCCTGCCAACCCATCGCCGCGATAGCGAAAACAGACGATGTTGATGCTGGTCGGCGCCGTCAGTTCGAGGGCCGGCTCGGCCTCGATCAGCCCGGCGAGAGTGTGGCCCTGGGCGATATTCTGGTCGATCAGCCGGCCGAATTTTTCGACGCCATGCTCCTTCAATGCCATCCACACTTTCAGCGCGCGAAAACCGCGCGACGTCTGCAGGCCGTAATCATGCAGCCATTGTCCGGAGGCGAGCCCCCGTGGCGTCGATTCCAGATATTCCGGCGTCACCGCAAACGTATCGCGGTGCGAGGCACCGTCTCTCACCAGGGCGCAGCCGACCTCGAACGGCGCGTGCAGCCATTTGTGCGGATCAAGCGCGATGGAATGGGCGCGTTCGATGCCGGCGACACGATGGGCATTTTCCGGCGCAATCGCGATCAGGGCGCCGATGCAGCCGTCGACATGGAACCAGAGATCCTCTTCCGCGGCCAGCCTTGCCAGCCCCTGCAGATCGTCGATCGCGCCGGTGTTGATGGTGCCTGCCGTTCCGATGACGCAGGCCGGCTTGAAGCCTGCCTTGCGGTCCTCGGCGATCGCCTTGCGCAACGCGTCGATGTCGATCCGCAATCCGGCATCGGTCGGGATGCGTCGCAGCGCCCGGTTGCCGAGGCCGAGTGCTTCCATCGCCTTGCGATGGCAGGAATGGATCTGGTCCGAACCGTAGAAACGCAGCGGCTTGGCCACGGCGGCGACGCCATACTCACGCACGTCGACGCCGGCCTTGGTGTTACGCGCCACAGTCAGCCCGATGATGTTGGCCATCGAGCCGCCGCTGACCAGCGTGCCGCTGGCGGACTGGGGAAAGCCCAGCATCTGCTTCAGCCAATCGACCACCTGGCTGTCCATCAGGGCGGCGGCATGGTTGCCGCCGCCGAGATTGGAGCCCTGGATCGCCGCCAGGAAATCGCCGAGCGCGCCGGTGAAATTGCTCGACCCCATGTACCAGGCCCAGAAGCGCGGATGGATATTGCCCATCGGGTAAGGCATCACGCTCTTGACCACATCGTCATAGACATCGGCCAGCGGCGTTGGCGATTGCGGCAGGGACGCGGTGAAGAAGTCCCTCACATCTCCAGGCATCTCCCGCCACACCGGCCGCTCTCTGACATCACGCAGGTAAGCGACGGCATCGTCGACGATCCGATGCGACAGGATCTGCACATCGGCCCAGTCCGAGGGGTCAAGCGTTTCCTCGGTGGTCGTGGCGGCGTATCCAGACGGCGTATCCATGCAGGTCGCTCCCGATATGCCGCCGTCACGCCGGAAACTGGCAGCCGGGCGTCGACTGCGAAAGCGCGATCTCGTCGGCGTCCATCTCGGCCTCGATGCCGTCGAACAGCGGCGTCGTCATGTAACGCTCGCCGGTGTCTGGCAGCATGCACAGGATCACCGAACCGGGTGCCGCTTTTTCGGCGACCTGCAGCGCCACCGCGAAAGTGGCTCCGCCCGAAATGCCGGTGAAGATGCCTTCCTTCTGCGCCAGCGCCTTGGCCCATTTCATGCCTTCCGGTCCGGGCACAGGTATCACCTCGTCATAAAGGCTCTTGTCGATCGCCTCCTGCAGAACGTCAGGGATGAAATCCGGGGTCCAGCCTTGGATCGGGTGCGGCTCGAAGGCCGGATGGCTGGCGGCGGGCGCGCCGCCGGCGCCGCGCTCCTGCGCCTTGCCGCTGCCGATCAGCTGGGCGTTGGCGGGCTCGGCCAGCACGATCCGCGTCTCCGGACGCTCGCGCCGCAGCACGCGCCCAACGCCGACGACCGTGCCGCCGGTGCCATAGCCGGTGACGAAGCAGTCGAGCCGCGCGCCGGCGAAGTCGTTGACGATCTCGCGCGCCGTCGTCGCCTCGTGTATGGCGGCATTGGCCTTGGTCTCGAACTGGCGGGCCAGGAACCAGCCATTGGCTTCAGCCAATTCCACCGCCTTCTTGTACATGCCAAAACCCTTCTGGGCGCGCGGCGTCAGCACCACCTTGGCACCCAGCATGCGCATCAGCTTGCGGCGCTCGATGGAGAAACTGTCGGCCATGGTCACCACCAGCGGATAGCCCTTCTGGGCGCAGACCATGGCCAGCCCGATGCCGGTGTTGCCGCTGGTTGCCTCGACGACGGTCTGCCCCGGCTTCAGGGCGCCGCTGCGCTCGCCCTCCTCGATGATGTTGAGCGCCAGCCGGTCCTTCACCGAGGCCGCCGGATTGAAGAATTCGGCCTTAACATAGATCGTCACATGATCGGGGCCGAGATTGTTAATCCTGATCACCGGCGTATCGCCGACCGTGTCGAGAACGCTGTCGAACAGGCGGCCGCGGCCGGCCGTGGTCCTGATTTTCCGTTGCTGCAACATGTCTGCTCTCCTCTTTTTGTTTTTGTCACAAGTTGTTGTCGTCACGAGCCGGTTACAAATCGGCGGCTTGGGCGGCGAGGTTTCGAGACCTTGCCGCGGTAAGGTGCCTGTGCCGGCAATGCCCGCCCGGAAAGGCGGCAATGCCGGCGTCCGGCGCGGAAATTCGTTGCCGGATGCACTCTATCGCTTTCGGTGATAAAGCAGAGGGCGATAGGCCAGCGTGGGAGCAAGCGTGGAAATGCACGTGGAATCCGCTCGATCGAGGCTGGAAGGCGGTAGGGCCGGGCTGTCCGTGCGGCTGCTCGGGCCGCTGACGATCATGCGCGATGGCGCCGCCGTGCAACTGCCGGCATCGCGCAAGCTGCGCGCGCTCTTCGCCTATCTGGCGCTTGCGCCGCACGCCGTGAGCCGCAGCCGCCTGTGCGAGCTCTTCTGGGACGTGCCGAACGATCCGAGAGGCGAGCTTCGCTGGTGCCTGAGCAAGCTCAGGGGCGTTCTCGAGGATCCCGCCAGGATCGAGACGTCGGGCGACACGGTCGCGCTTGATCTCGGCGGCAGTTTCGTCGACGCGATCGATATTGCCTCAGCCGCCGCCAAGGGCGTCGAGACACTCGATCTGGAGCGCCTGCAAGCCTTGTCCGAACTGTTCGTTGGCGATTTCCTCGAAGGCTTGGAGATCGACCGCAGCCCGCATTTCATGAGCTGGGTGACCGCGCAGCGCCGCCGCTTCAGCTCATGCCATGCCGCCATTCTGGAGCATCTCGTCAACAATCTCCCGGCAGGCTCCAGGAGCGTGTCCGCCCACATCGAAAGATGGCTTGCTCTGGCACCCTTCGATGGGCGTGCCCATGTCGCATTGCTGGAGAATCTTGCCCAGCGCGGCCAGGTCGGCGCGTGCGAGGCGCATCTTGCCGCCGCCGCGCAACTCTTCCAATCCGAGGACCTGGATTTTGCCCCGGTCCGCGACGCCTGGCGGGCGATCAAGGACCGGCCGTCGGTGGCCACGCCATGCGCGCGCTCCGTGGTAAGTTTGGCGCCCCCGATTGCGCTTGCCGAACCCGATGCCGCGGCACCGCGCCGGGCCTCGCTCGCGGTGATGCCGTTTTTTGAGGAAGCCGGCGTTGGCCCCCGTGGTGGCTTGGCCGACGGCCTCACCCACGACATCATCACGCGCCTGGCCAAGCTCAGGGATTTCTTCGTCATCGCGCGCGGCTCGGTCTTTGCGCTGGCGGAAAAGGACATCGCGCCGGAGGATGCCGGCCGGCGGCTGAATGTCGACTATGTCGCCACCGGCGCGGTGCGCAGCCTGCCAGGCCGCGTCATCGTCAGCATCGAACTGGTCGAGGTGCGCACCGCCAGGATCGTGTGGACCGACACGTTCGAGCGCCGGCCCGACGACATCTTTGCCGTGCTGGACGAGATCGGCAACGCCATCGTCTCGTCGATCTCGAACGAGATCGAGACGCTCGAGCGTAACCGCGCCATGCTGAAGGCGCCGAACTCGCTCAATGCCTGGGAGGCCTACCATCGCGGCCTCTGGCACATGTACCGCTTCACCCGCACCGAGAACGAACAGGCCCGGCATTTCTTCGACATTGCCTTGAAGCTCGATCCGACCTTCGCCCGCGCCTATGCCGGCCTGTCTTTCACCCATTGGCAGAATGCTTTCCAGCGCTGGGGCGACCGCGAGCAGGAAAGCGCGCTCGCCTTCGAGGCGGCCGGGCAAAGCCTTCTGGTCGACGATCACAATCCCGCCGCGCACTGGGCCATGGGCCGGGCGCTGTGGCTGCGCGGTGAGCAGGACGGCTCCCTCATCGAGCTGGAACGGGCTGTTGACCTCAGCCCTAACTTCGCACTCGGCCATTATGCGCTCTCCTTCGTGCACTCGCAGTCGGGCGACCCGAAATCAGCGATCGGCTCATCCGACCATTCCAGGCATCTCAGCCCCTTCGATCCGCTGCTGTTCGGCATGCTCGGCTCCCGCGCCATGGCGCTCGCCCGGCTCGGCCAGTTTGACGAGGCGGCCGAATGGGCGCTGAAGGCCGCCGCCCGCCCCAACGCCCACGCCATCATCCTGGCCATCGCCGCTCACTGCCTGGCGCTGGCCGGTCGGCAGGACGAGGCCCGAAATTTCGCCGCCACGCTGCGCAAGACGCTGCCGAACTACTGCGCCGACGATTTCATCGGCACATTCCGCTTCGAGCCGGACGCCGAGGCCATGTTCCGGCAAGGGGCGAGAAGTATTGGGCTGGGCTGATCGGCACGGGACGGTGCTTCAGTAGGTGCCGGTGAAGCCCACGCACGACTGAGTGCACTTTGCAATTCCAATATATATCATGAGGAAGCGGCCTCGCCGGGAAGTAAGGCGCGTGCTTGGACATGAGATGAGGGCAGGATGGCAACGAACCCCCGGAATGACGTCGGTAGCAGGGTAAAAATCGTAAAAGAGCGAGAGCGCGCCGTGCGTGCTGCGGACAGTGTCGATCGGGTCTACGCGACGATCAAGGAGTTCGCGATCGACTATCGTTTCCGGCCGGGAGAGAAGATCAACGAGGTCGAACTCGCGACGGAACTCGGCGTAAGTCGCACGCCGGTGCGCGCGGCTCTCAACAGATTGCAGCGCGACGGCTTCGTGGCATCCGTTCCCAACAAGGGATTCTATGCCCGCGAACTCACGCCGGAAGCCGTGCGCGATCTCTATGAACTTCGCGCGGCGATCGAGCGGGCCGCATTCGTCCTGGCTTGTGAGCGGGCATCGGATACCGAGATCCAGGCGACGGTCGACGCATGGACGAAGCATAGCAGCCTGAAGGGTGAAGGGTCGTGGGCGAAGGTTGCCGTTGCCGATGAAAGTTTCCACATGGCCCTGACGCAATTGTCGAAGAATGCGCAGATGGTCAACGCGCTCGAGGGCCTATGTTCGCGGATTCGCTTTTTCCGGCGCATCGATCTGGAGTCCATGCCGCGCCGCAGCCACAGCTACCAGGAGCATGAAGCGATCATTGATGCCCTGCGCCGTCGCGATGCCGCGGGCGGGGCAGCGCTGGTCGAAAAGCACATCACGCTGAGTTCGGCGCATGCGATGGAGGTGGCGACACGCGGTCTGGCGCGGATCTTCTTTGGGACGGCCGCGTAAGAGGACAGCGAGGCAAGCCAAACGCCGCTCCCGGCGATCCCCTGTCCCGCCGGCGTCCGGCGAAGGGCATAGAACCTCTTGCGGTTCGCAAATTACATTCTAAAGTGTACTCACTTTGTGATTTCCGGAGGCGTCATGCGCATAGTGGTGCTGGGTGGCGGCGTCGTCGGTGTCACGACAGCCTACCAACTGCAAAACGATGGTCACGACGTCGCGCTCATTGAACGCAACACCGAGGTCGCCGCCGAGACGAGTTGGGGCAATGCCGGCATGATCGCGCCAGGCCATTCCTTTGTCTGGTCGTCTCCCAAGGCGCCGATAACCTTGCTGAAATCGCTGGTGCTCAAGGACCAGGCGCTGCGCTTCAAGTTCTCGGCGGATCCGCGGCTCTATACGTGGTCCTGGTTGTTTCTCATGGAATGCACGGCCGCCAAGGCGCGGCGCAACACGCTGCTCAAGCATCGCCTCGCCGCCTACTCGCAGGCAGTGCTGCGCGACGTCGTTGTCGACGAGCAAATCGACTACGACCGTAACGATCGCGGCATCGTCTATTTCCACCGCAGCCAGCAGGCGCTCGATAACGGTGTCGAGCACATGAAGCTGCTGCAGTCGGACGGACAAGAGATCGAGGTGCTCGACCGAGATGCGATCGTCGCGCTCGATCCGTCGCTGGCGTCGGCCAAGGACAAGATTGCCGGCGGCATCTATTGCCCGACCGACGAGACCGGCGACCCGGCAAAGTTCACCAGGGCCCTCGCCGCCAAGATTATCAACCGGGGCGGCGCCATCCACACAGGCACGACGATCACCGGCATTGAAACATCAGGCGACGCTGTCGCGCAGGTGCTCACCGACAAAGAGCCTTTCAGGGGCGATGCCTATGTGCTCGCGCTCGGGAGTCACAGTCCTGTTCTGGCAAGGAAGATCGGCATTCGGCTGCCGATCTACCCGATCAAAGGCTATTCACTGACGCTCCCGATCGGCAATCGTCCGCTGCCGCCGACCATCGCCTCAGTCGACGAGCACAATCTGGTCGCCATCTCGCGCTTCGGCGACCGCGTCCGCGTCACCGCAACGGCGGAGTTCGCCGGCTACGATACCAGCCATAAGCCCGCCGATTTCGCCTTCATGAAAGGGGTTACGGAGGAGCTCTACCCCGAGGGCGCCGACTACCATCGCGCGGAAATGTGGGCGGGTCTGAGGCCGATGACGCCGAACAATCTTCCCGCCTTCGGACGGCGACGCTTGCGCAACCTCTTCCTCAATACCGGGCATGGTCACATCGGCTGGACCATGTCGCACGGGTCGGCCCGGATCACTGCCGATCTAATCGCCGGCCGGACGCCGGCCATTCCGATGGATGGTCTTTTGAACTAGAGCATGATCCCGAAAAGTGGGAACCGGTTTTCGGAAAAGATCATGCTCCAACAAGAAGATAGATTTGAAAGGGAACGCCATGTCTCTCAACCTTGCCGCCCTTCGGTCTTCCGGACCGGTCGATCTCGGCGTGCTGCCATCGGAACTCGACGGTGGTCTGGCGTCACGGGCGGCGATCGGCCTTGTGGTGCTGGCCACGGATCAGACCCTGGAGCATGAATTCCGCGCACTCGTGCGCCAGCCCGGTGTCGCCTTCTACGAATCCCGCGTCTTCAGCGACAACGACATAACGACCGATACCTTGCGCGCCATCGGTCCCAGGATCGCGCCGGCCGTCGACCTCATCTTGCCGAGCATTTCCCTGGACGTCGTTGCCTTCGGCTGTACCTCGGCAACGATGACGCTCGGCGAAGAGGCGGTTTTCGCGGAGATCAGGAAGGCACGGCCAGATGTCGCCTGCACCACACCCGTCACCGCCGCGCTCGCGGCGTTCAAGGCTCTCGACGTCAAAGGTATCGGCCTGTTGACGCCCTACGCGCCGCAGATCAATGAAAACCTCGTTGCCTATTTTAGCGGGCGCGGCGTCGACATATCAGCCGTCGCGACCTTCGACCGACGCGACGATCGCGACGCCGCCCGCATCTCGGTCGCATCGATTGAAGCCGCGGCCGAGCGGATGGCTGCCACGCCGGGGGTGGATGCGGTCTTCATATCATGCACCAGCCTGCGCATCGCCGAAGCGGCCGCCCGGCTCGAGCAGCGTATCGGCGTGCCGGTGACGTCCAGCAACCACGCCATGGCCTGGCATTGTCTGCGGCTCGCCGGGATCAATGACGTCGTGCCGGCCGGAAGGCTTTTTGGATTGCCAAGCAACTGATTGGCGATCGGACGTCGAAGCAATGTTCCGACAAGGCGCCAAGCGCATCGGACTGGGGTGATCCACTCCAGCCCGGGCCTGCTTCAACCGATCAAGGCCGTGATCCTCACCGGCCGACAACCGAACAAAAGCCGGCAATCGGCCAAGAAGATCGACCAGGAAAGCCGCGTTCGTTGCAGCTATATGCCGAGCATCGTCTTGGCTTGGTTGAGCGCAGCCTCTGATCCTGCATGATCGCCGGCGGCGTGCAATGTCTCGCCTTGGGCGCGCAGTTCTTTGACTTTGGTCATATCGGCCTCGGAGAGGGTGGCGGTCGGCAACGCCGCGTCGATCGCGGCCATGATGGTCGGGCATGAATTTGCAAAGGCTGTCGCAGGAACGACCGCCAGGAAAACCGCAAGCGAAATTGATCGTAACATGGACGTTTCTCCCTTACCGGACACGCATGACGACCGGCGTGGGAATGGTACAGCCAATGCTTGGACGTGCCAATCGCGATTGGGGCAGCTGCGGTCGGCCGGGCTTTCCGAACCTTTTATTACGGCTGGTCGGCAATGAGCGTCCCCATCTCGCGCACCTCAGCATCGAGCCCGAAATTTTCCTTCAAGCTGACCTTGAGAATGTTTGCCGTCGCCTGGCCCGACGGCCAGTTCGGCGTTGCAATGACCAGATCCGCCGAATGGGCCGGGATGTTCACCACCAGCATCGTCAATGCCGCCAACGACATTTTCCGCAGAGACTGCTTCCCCTCGCTTCGGCGCTGAAACCAACCGGGACGGGAACAACTTGTCACGGCAAGCACCGGGTTGTGACACCTGCTCCATCTGCTGACGGCAACTGCTGAAGATGCAACAATGCATGCGCCAAAGAGAGCGTCGTCACGTGCCGCTCCGGCACGCCTCAGCGATACCGGGCACAGGTGGGGAAGCACCTGACATGCTGGCGGCAAGTTGCGATATCAACGCATCGCCATGAGGTTGGCAATCAGAGCTTTCTCCGCGGATGTGATCGGATAGCTCTCGTTGGCGGCTTTCGCAGGTTTGAACACCTTTGCAAGCCGCGTCGCGAATTTGGGCTTTGTCTCCTGGGCCGTTCTCTCTTTCGCTAATGCGAGGGAAGTCCTTTGCGGGTCCATCTGTTGCCTATCCTTCTGCATGCCGGCCGATGCTAGAGAAACATGGAGTCAAAGGATCCCCCGCGGCGTCCGAGGTGAAGCCAAGTCTCGAACTGCTGTTTGGTATACCGCCAGACGAACAGCAGGAGTGCCGACCCCTGTGCCCTGATGTAAGCGTTTCGCCAGTTGCGAACGCTTACATCGAATCCAATCGGGTCGCGCGCGGCGAGATCGCGCAGATAGCCTGCGTCAGGACACTGATGCCGAACGCGCTTCTATGACCCCGATTCTACCTTGGCTGCTTCCGGCAGATCCGTGAGCTGAACGATCTCGGAGGTGGCCCAAAGGACAGCTGGTTCCCATGTGGCGGCAATCGCATCGTTTGGGCTACCTTTGTCGAGCGCTTTTGCTAAGCTACTGCGCTCGGCCGCAGGCAATTTCGGCCCTAATTGCTGGAACATCGAAATGATCTTTCGGCGTGGAAATAGTACGGCGGCCTCGTATAGGTGCCGATTTCTACCGCTACTTTAGCTAGTTGCGAAAGCCATTTGCAGCCTATTGAAGAAGGCGCCCGCTATCGCGGAAATTGCGACACTTGGAATAGCTGCGATAGCAAGCACGCCGCTTAAGTCGGTGTAATGCTCCCATGCATTGGATGGTGGCAGAGGAGAAGTGAACGCCATTCCTCCCCACAAAACAACATTCAGGAAAGCACAACCGGCAAAACCGATCATCCATGCCCATTTGGTGCGAGGTTGGAGGGAATAAAGCGAAACAAAAACACCGAGAACGAGCAATCCCGGACCATGACTTGCAACGAAGGCCAGCGCAAAATCCAGCAGTGCAAGGTTTCCGTTCCAAGGCCGAACCAGCATGAGCGCCAGCAAAGCACTTGGGATTGAAACCATCAGGACGCTGAGAAAGCCGTTGAGAAGGACATGTTGTTTCAATCGAGTCGCGCTCCCGTAACGACCGGCATCAGGACATCAGGTCAAGAAAAAAGCCCGGCAAAACCGGGCTTTTTTCTTGGAGTTTCTGAACCATGTCGAGCGGTCCGAAACGGGAATTTGGTGCCCAGAAGAGGACTCGAACCTCCACTCCTTGCGGAACACGGACCTGAACCGTGCGCGTCTACCAATTCCGCCATCTGGGCTGGTGCGGGCTCTTTAGGCGGGCAAGGGGTGAGTGTCAACGCGCTTTTTTGCGCAATCTAGAAACGCGCCCCGCGCGCCGGCTGGTGTAGTTTTGAATTTGCGCATGATCCTTTCCGAACCTGCGGTTCGGGGTCATGCGCCCTGCAGCACTTCCTTGGATGCCACGGTCGAATCGGCGTTGAGCTTATAGATGACCGGCACACCGGTGCCGAGCTCCAGCTTGACGATCTCCTCGCCCGACTTGCCGTCCAGCGCCATGATCAGCGCACGCAGCGAATTGCCGTGCGCCGCGACCAGCACGGTGCCGCCGCGCAGCACATGCGGCTGCAGGTCGTGCAGGTAGTACGGCCAGACGCGCGCGCCGGTGTCCTTCAGGCTTTCGCCGCCCGGCGGCGGCACGTCGTAGGAGCGGCGCCAGACATGCACCTGCTCCTCGCCCCATTTCTTACGCGCGTCATCCTTGTTGAGGCCGGAGAGGTCGCCATAGTCGCGCTCGTTCAGCGCCTGGTCGCGAATGGTCTCGAGATCGCTCTGGCCGACCGCGTCGAGAATGTGCTGGCAAGTCTTCTGCGCCCTGATCAGCGACGACGTGAAGGCGATGTCGAATTTTAGTCCGCGCGCCTTCAGCTTTGCGCCTGCCTCCTTGGCCTCGGCATGGCCCAACTCGGTCAGGTCGACGTCGCGCCAGCCAGTGAACAGGTTCTTCAGGTTCCATTCGCTCTGACCGTGGCGCACGAGCACGAGAGTTCTCGACATTTTTGCTCCTTCAGTTTGTGGATCAGATCGTCTCAGGCGAGGCCGAGCACGTCCCGCATCGAATACAGTCCCGGCTTCCTGCCGCGCGCCCACAGTGCCGCCTTGACCGCGCCGCGGGCGAAGATCGCCCGGTCCTCGGCTTGATGGGCGAGCGTGATGCGTTCGCCGGTGCCGGCCAGCACCACGGAGTGATCGCCGACGACCGAGCCGCCGCGCAGCGTGGCAAAACCGATCGAGCCAGTCTTTCGCACGCCGGTGTGACCGTCGCGCGACCGCACGGTGTTCCCGTCAAGGTCGATGCCGCGCCCGGCGGCGGCGGCCTCGCCGAGCAATAGCGCCGTACCCGACGGCGCATCGACCTTGTGCCGGTGATGCATTTCCAGGATTTCGACATCGAAATCGTCGGCATCGAGCGCGCGCGCCGCCTGCTCGACCAGCACCGCCAGCAGGTTGACGCCGAGGCTCATATTGCCTGACTTAACGATCGTCGCGTGGCGCGCCGCTGCCGCAATCTTTGCATTGTCGTCCGCCGAGCAGCCGGTGGTGCCGATGACATGGGTGATGCGTGCCTGCGCCGCGTACCCCGCGAATTCGACTGTCGCTGCCGGGCTCGTGAAATCGAGCACGCCGTCGGCCTTGGCGAAGGCCGGCAGCGGGTCGTCGCCGATCGCCACGTCGATATCGCCGATGCCGGCAAGCTCGCCGGCATCCTTGCCGAGATGGGGCGAGCCGGCCCGCTCGATCGCGCCGGCGACGCGTGCGCCCGGTATCGTGTGGATGGCACGGATCAGCGCCTGGCCCATGCGGCCGGCCGCGCCCACCACCACCAGGCCCATATCGCTTGTGAGCGTGTTGCTCATAAAGTTCTCCCAACCGCCTTTTTCGCGCGGCGCACCGGAGTTTGGATTGGCTTGCCGTCGTCGACAAGCCCCAGCCCCTTGTTGCCCTGGACCCGGTGGAAGCGGGCATAGACGCTGTGCGGGTCGGCCATCAGCGAGGCGTGCGTGCCTTGCTCGACCAGTCGCCCCTGCTCCAGCACGACGATGTGGTCGGCGTTGACCACCGTCGACAGCCGGTGCGCGATGACGATGGTCGTGCGCCCGTGCATAACCTTGGTGAGCGCTTGCTGGACACGGGCTTCCGCCTCGTTGTCGAGCGCCGAGGTCGCCTCGTCGAGCAGCAGGATGGGCGCCTGCCGCACGATGGCGCGGGCGATCGACACGCGCTGGCGCTGGCCGCCCGACAGCGTCACGCCGCCTTCGCCGACAGGTGTGTCATAGCCTTGCGGTTGTTGCCGGATGAAGCCGTCGGCCTCGGCCTGTTGCGCGGCCAGTTCGATTTCGGCGTCGCTGGCGCTCAGCCGCCCGTAGCGGATGTTGTCGCGAATGGTGCCTTCGAACAGATAGGGCTGCTGCGAGACATAGGCGATGGAGCTGCGCAGCGACTGCTTGGTGATCTTCGAAATGTCCTGGCCGTCGACCTCGATGCTGCCTGCCTCGACATCGTAAAAGCGCTGCAATAGCGCCACCAGCGTCGACTTGCCGGCGCCCGAGGCGCCGATGATGGCGGTCATCTTGCCGGCGGCGGCGACGAAGCTGAGGTCCTGCAGCACCGGCGCGTCGGCGACATAGCCGAACGAGACGTTGTTGAAGCGCACCTCGCCGCTGGTGATCGTCGCTTCGGCCGCTCCGGGCGCGTCGCCTTGCTGCGGCTCGAGGTCGAGCAACTCGTAGATCATGCGCGCATTGACGAGCGCCCGTTCCATGCCGACCTGCATGCGCGCCAGCCGCCGGGCCGGATCGTAGGCGAGCAGCAGCGCGGTGATGAAGGAGAAGACTGCGCCGGGCGGCTGTCCGAGCACCGTCGCCCGGTAGCCGGAATAGGCGATAACGCTGGCAACGGTGAAACCGGCCAGTATTTCGGAGATCGGCGTCAGTCGCTCCGAAACGCGGGCGATCTTGTTTGTCCGCTGCTCGGCATCGTCGGCGAGCTTGCCGATGCGGCGCGACAGCTCGCCCTCCATGGTAAAGGCTTTGACGATGGCGATGCCTTGCGTGGCTTCCTGCATGGCGCCGATCAGCCGCGAGTTGATCTGCACCGATTCACGGGTGATGCGCCGCACCCGCCGCATCAGATAGGTGACGGTGTAGATCAGCGGCGGCCCGATCAGCAGTGAGCTCAAGGATAGCACCGGATCCTGATAGATCATGACGCCGATCAGCCCGATCAGCGTCACACCGTCCCGCGCGATCGACGTCAGCGTCATCGACAGAAGGTCGCGGATGCCGTTGACGTTCTCGTTGACCTGCGCGGCCAGGCGCCCCGAGCGCGTGTCGTTGAAGAAGCCGACGCCGAGCTTCATCAGATGGTCGAAGATGCGCTTTTGGTAGCGCGCCACCAGATTGTTGCCGATCCTGGCCAACGTCACCGCCTGGCCGTAGCCGGCCAGTCCGCGCAGGATGAAGGCACCCAGGATCGCAGCGCAGATCCAGGCGATCAGATCGCCGCGCCGTTCGTAGAAGATCTGATTGACCACGGGGCTCATGATCAAGGCCGTGACTGCTGTCGTTCCGGATACGGTCAACAGGCAGACTATGGTGAAGACATAGGACCACCGGTACTCGTATCCGTTCTCGGTCAGGATACGGCGCACCACCGCCACGACCTCGCCGGGCCGGGCTTTCGCTTGATGTTTGGGCGATTGGTTCAAGTCGGGATCCGTGATGTCGGTTTCGGCTTCGCGGCCGGGCTAATTCGGCAATCCTCTTAGCGCTCCGGTGGCGGCTTGCCTATGGCCGAGGCCGGCAAAACTTCGCCGGCGCCCAAGTCGTCATCTAAGCCCGCCAGCGCCGCCCCGCCGTCTGGACGCCGAACAGCGAGGGATTTCTGGCATAGGCGGCAAGGCCGGAGAGCGCAGCCAGCGGGTGGGTGATCACATAGACGGGCATGGTCCGCATCAACTCGCTATGCGGCGCCTTGTCCTCGAAGGCGGCGCGGAACTCGCCCGTCTTCAACGCCGGCAGGATTTTCTGCGCGATGCCGCCGGTCAGGAAGACCCCGCCGCGACTCATGAACACCAGCGCAAGGTCGCCGGCGGTGCGCCCCAGGCAGGTGACGAATATCGACAGCGCTTCCGCGGCCACCGGATCCGACTTCGCCAGTGCCGCGGCGGTGACCTCGGCCGGCGTGGTGAAGGGAGCCGGCTTGCCGTCCGCCTTGGCCACTGCCCGGTAGGCATTAACCAGGCCACGTCCGGACAGTATCTGTTCGCCGGAGATTCTGCCCTCGAGCTTCTCAATATGCGGAAAGACCTGGAAATCGCGCGGCGAGCGCGGCCCGATATCCATATGCCCGCCTTCGCCGGGCACCGGTATCCAGTGGTTCAGCGCGTGAACCAGGCCGGCGACGCCAAGTCCGGTGCCGGGACCGAGCACCACCCGTCCGGCATTTGGCTCCGGCGCATCGCCGCCGATCTTTTCCATATGCTCTTCGCCGAGCGCCACGACGGCCAGCGCCTGCGCCTCGAAATCATTGAGCACCACGATGTCGCTGAGGCCGAGGCTGGCAAACATCTTTCTCGGCTTGACGATCCACGGGCAGTTGGTGAGCGGGATCTCGTCGCTATCGACCGGACCGGCTACCGCCAGTACAGACGAGTTGGGCCGGACCGACGAGCGGTCGAGCACGGCTGCCTGGATGGCGTCGTCGATCGTGTTGAAATTGGCCGTCTGGACGATCTGCGGTTCGGTCGGTTCCGAGTTCGCGTCGAGCACGATCGAAAAGCGCGCATTGGTGCCGCCAATGTCGCCGATCAGGATCGGAAACCGCAGCGCTGTATCGTCGTCGCCTGGCATGCTCTTGTTCGTCCCGGTTCGCAATGACGTTCCGCCGTTCGTTCGTTGACTAGCGCATGACCCGGGAAAGGGAAATCGCTTTTCGAAATGAGGCGGCCAGGATTCAGAGCAAGATGAGATCCATTGGGGCTTCAGGTCGGACCGAACCGGGACGAAGGGGTGCATGATGGCGGATTTTGCAGCGGGCGGTAAGTCGGAGGGCAATCCGTGGCAGCGTAGTCCGGGATCCAAGCGAACTTCCTGGAGCCCGGTCAATTGTTCCCGTAATGTTCTTGCCTAAGCCGGAAATCTGTGGTTGTCTTCGGTAACGCCGTTCGCGGCATGATCGCATGGGCTTCGGGCGGGCCCGTATCAGGGGTGAAGAATGGTTGCGCGGGTCCGCACGGTGGCTTTCCAGGGCATCGAGGCCGTACCGGTCGACGTGCAGGTGATGATCGCGCCGGGCAAGGTCAACATGCACATCGTCGGCCTTGCCGACAAGGCTGTGGCCGAAAGCCGCGAGCGGGTGCAGGCGGCCCTGCATGCGTCGGGCCTGTCGATGCCGTCGAAGAAGGTTACCGTCAATCTGGCCCCGGCCGACCTGCCCAAGGAAGGCAGCCATTACGACCTGCCCATAGCCCTCGGCCTGATGGCCGCATTGGGCGCCATTCCGGGCGACATGCTGGCCGGCTATGTCGTGCTTGGCGAATTGTCGCTCGACGGCACCATCGCCGCGGTGGCCGGCGCATTGCCGGCGGCGATCGGCGCCAATGCCGAGGGCAAGGGGCTGATCTGCCCTTTCGCCTGCGGACCGGAAGCGGCCTGGGCCGGCAAGGATTTCGACATATTGGCGCCGCGCAGCCTGATCGCCATCGCCAATCATTTTCGCGGCACGCAGGTCCTGTCGCGACCGGAGGCAGGCATCCATGCCTCGGCGCGCGACCTGCCAGATCTTGCCGACATCAAGGGCCAGGAAACCGCCAAGAGGGCGCTGGAAGTGGCGGCCGCCGGCGGTCACAACCTACTGATGGTCGGACCGCCGGGCTCGGGAAAATCGATGTTGGCGCAGCGGCTGCCCTCGATCCTGCCGCCGCTGGCGCCAAGGGAATTGCTCGAAGTCTCGATGATCGCGTCGGTGGCCGGCGAACTCGGCGAAGGCAAGCTGACTGACCGGCGGCCGTTCCGCGCGCCGCACCATTCGGCCTCGATGGCGGCGATGGTCGGCGGCGGCCTGCGGGTGCGGCCGGGCGAGGCATCGCTTGCCCATCACGGCGTGCTGTTCCTCGACGAGTTTCCCGAATTCTCGCCGCAGGCGCTTGACGCATTGCGCCAGCCGCTGGAGACCGGCGACTGCATGATCGCCCGCGCCAATCATCGCGTCACCTATCCGGCGCGCATCCAGCTGGTCGCGGCGATGAACCCGTGCCGCTGCGGCATGGCCGGCGAGCCGGGCTATCGCTGCCTGCGCGGCGACCGTTGCCGCACCGACTATCAGGCGCGCATTTCCGGCCCGCTGCTCGATCGCATCGATCTCCGGATCGAGGTGCCGGCGGTCTCGGCCAGTGATCTGATCCGGCCGGACCGGGCGGAGAAAAGTGCCGATGTCGCGCTGCGCGTGGCGCGCGCCCGCACGATCCAACGCGAACGTTTCGAGCGGCTCGGCGCAACCTCCGCCACCACCAACGCGCATTGCTCGCCCTCTGTCATCGAGGAAATCGCCATGCCGGATGCATCGGGCCTGTCGCTGCTCAGGGATGCCAGCGAGAAACTCGGCTTCTCGGCGCGCGCCTACCACCGGGTGCTGAAAGTGGCGCGAACGCTGGCCGATCTCGAGGCCAGCGAGACGGTCGGCCGCATCCACCTGGCCGAGGCGATTTCCTACCGCATGAGCTCGGAGCGGATGGCGCAGGCGGCGTAGAGCGCAGCTTCGAGCGGCCGGAAAGCTTGACCGTCAAGCCAGTCGGCAAGCCTTTACACCGGGTCACCTAGGCCGCCGGGTCATCTCAAGGAGTTCGGCGCGCAGTTCCTGCCTATCGGGAAGAGCCATCGTCGCCAGATCGGCCAACCAGATGCCGTCGGCTGCCAGCCTGGCGACTGCGTGGCGCATGTCGCCATCGGTGGCGCGGTGCCGCTCGAAGCGGGCCTGGAACCAGTCGACCCACAATGCGCGCAGATCGGCGTCGGTCAGCATCAGGATGGACAACGGAGCCCATGGACCGCCACCGGCCTCCACCCCCACTCGAAAGACAGCCTCGACATAGGCGCGCGTGAACGAGCCATAGGGCTCGGGATCGGCGGCGATGCGCTCGTCCAGCTCGCGGTCGATCGCGTCCAGCAGTTCCTGGAACACGGCGTCGATGAGCGCCTGCTTGCTGGGGAAATGATGAATGAAGCCGCCCTTGGTCACGCCGGCGGCATCGGCCACAGCCTGGACCGTGACCGCGGCAAGGCCCTGAGCCGCGGCGAGCCTGGCGGCGTGGTCCAGCAAAGCGCGCCGGACGATCTCGGGCTGCTTCTTGCGCTTGTGGGCGTTCTCCACGGTCAATGTGCCGCCGAGTTCGAGAAGGCGTTCACGACGATGACGCCGGCGACGATCATGCCGATCCCGATCATCGCCGGCAGGTCGAGCGTCTGACGAAACACGAGAACGCTGACAAAGGCTGTCAGCACGATGCCGAAGCCAGCCCAGATGGCATAGGCGACGCCAAGCGGCACCATCTTGAGCGCCTGGGACAGCAAGAAGAACGATCCGGCGTAGAAGACCGCCATGACGAGGGTCGGCGCAAGCCTGGTGAACTGCTCGGATTTCTGCAGGAAGGCCGTGCCGATCACCTCGGCGACGATGGCGAGCGCGAGTGCGCCGTAGGAGACAAAGACAGGAGACATGGCGGGAGCTTCCGGGACGAGTCAGACTTCCCTCAACATACCAAACATACGGTATGTTTCAAGGATACTCCTTCGCTATTTCCTGTCAAAGCCGAACCGTCGCCGGCGGCCCGCCGGCGGGCCGGAAGCGGGCCGGCCGGCAAGGAATTCGACATACGGTGCTACGCAGCTATCAATTACTTTTGCGGCAGCTACTTAACCGGGATCATGAGATGTGCGTAGGGAGTGCCCGCCCACATCACATATGGCCTGGACGTGTCAGGCTTGGGGTCCTTGGGATAGCCCTGCATCATGTCCATTGCATTGACGACCATCACGTGCGGGCCGGTCTCTATCCAATTGTTGCCTTCCTCGGGCTTCATCGCAAAAGGATCGGTGTTGCTGCCGTCGCTGCCGCCGGACAGCATATACATGAAGCCGACCTTGCCCTTGGGCGGTTCCTTCTTTTCCATCCACGCCATTGCCCATTCCATCGCGTTGGCATCGCCACACATTGGATCCGGGCCAGGCGTGGCCGGGTGGTCCGGCATGCACCAGAAGCCGTTTGTACCCTCGCGCAGTGTGCGCATTGCGCCCTTCTCATCCATAGCGTGGATCGCAGCGCCGCTTGCTACAGCGGGGGGTGCGGCGGATTCAGCGCTCTTGATCATCGCAGCGTCGTCGGCGGCTGCGCCTTGCATGGCAAGCAAACTGCCCGCCGCCAAAAGGGCAGCGACCGTCAGAAGCCGTTTCATGGCCGTTCTCCGGTTTTTGAGTTGATCTTGTGCATGATGTCGGACGCACGGCCTCCCAGAGCCGTTTGTCGGTGGTAAAATCCTACCAGATCGCATGCTCCGGGACAATGACGTTTTAGCGATTCCTAATATCTGTCGCGTGTTTCATGCTGAAGTTCTGCTCCATCAATTCGCGCATTCTCTGCGTTGAATATCCCGGCATGCCTCCCCCAGATGCTCCGGAGCGGGCTGCAACGCGCGTTCGACCTGAGCGCGGATAGGCGCAGAATTTCTACCCCACCTGGAAACGTCCGACGTGAGGTCAGCGCTTTGCAGCGGCGGCTTGTTACCCCGCCCTTTCCTTCGCCTTCAGCTCCAGCCGTCGGGCATGCAACACCGGCTCGGTGTAGCCGTTGGGCTGAACCCGGCCCTTGAAGACGAGGTCGCAGGCGGCGAGGAAGGCGATGGACTTGTCGAAGTCCGGCGCCATCGGCTGGTAGAGCGGGTCGCCTTCGTTCTGGCGGTCGACGATCGCTGCCATGCGCTTCATCGTCTCCATCACCTGGTCCGAGGTGCAGACGCCATGGTGCAGCCAGTTGGCGATGTGCTGCGAGGAAATGCGCAGCGTGGCGCGGTCCTCCATCAGGCCAACATCGTTGATGTCAGGCACTTTCGAGCAGCCGACGCCCTGGTCGATCCAGCGCACGACATAGCCCAGAATGCCTTGCGCATTGTTGTCGAGCTCCTTCTGGATGTCGGCCTGAGACCAGTTCGGCCGCACCGCGACCGGCACCGACAATATGTCGTCGAGTTTTGCCTTGGGCCGGCTCTTCAGCGCCGCCTGGACGGCATGCACATCGACCTTGTGGTAGTGGGTGGCGTGCAGCGTCGCCGCTGTCGGCGACGGCACCCAGGCGGTGTTGGCACCGGCCTTGGGGTGAGCGATCTTCTCCGCCAGCATCGCCGCCATAAGATCGGGCATCGCCCACATGCCCTTGCCGATCTGGGCGTGGCCGGCCAGCCCGCATTCGAGCCCGGTGTCGACATTCCAGGCTTCGTAGGCGGCGATCCAGGCGGCCTGCTTCATGTCGCCCTTGCGGATCATCGGACCGGCTTCCATCGAGGTGTGGATCTCGTCGCCGGTGCGGTCGAGGAAGCCGGTGTTGATGAAGACGACGCGGTCTTTGGCGGCGCGGATCGCCTCCTTGAGGTTGACGGTGGTGCGCCGCTCCTCGTCCATGATGCCCATCTTGATGGTGTTCGCCGGCATCTCGAGCAGCGCCTCGACGCGGTCGAAAATCTCTACGGCGAAGGCGACTTCCTCCGGCCCGTGCATCTTGGGTTTTACGACATACATCGAGCCGGCGCGGGAGTTTTGCCGGCGTCCGTTCGGCCCGACATCATGCAGCGCGATCAGCGCCGTCATCGCCGCATCCAGAATGCCTTCCGGCACCTCGTTGCCGTCGCGGTCCGATATCGCCGGATTGGTCATGAGGTGGCCGACATTCCTGACCAGCATCAGCGAGCGGCCGGGCAGCGTCAGCGCGCTGCCATCGGGCGCGGTGTACGACCGGTCGGGGTTGAGTTTCCGCGTAAACGTCTTGCCGCCCTTGGTGATCTCCTCGGCAAGGTCGCCCTTCATCAGGCCGAGCCAGTTGCGATAAACCACGACCTTGTCCGGCGCATCGACAGCCGCGACCGAATCCTCGCAGTCCTGGATGGTGGTCAGCGCCGATTCCAGCACGACATCGGCAATGCCCGCCGGATCGGTGCGGCCGATCTGATTGCTGCGGTCGATGACGATCTCTATATGCAGGCCATTCCCCGTGAGCAGCACCGCTTCAGGGTTGGCGGCGTCGCCGCGATAGCCGGCAAACTGTTTTGGGTCGGCAAGCGTGGTGGCGCCGGCGCCTTCGCCCAGCCGCAACATGCCGTTGGCAACCGAAAGCCCGTTCACCCCAGCCCATTTGCCCGAGGTGACCGGCACCGACTCGTCGAGAAATCCCTTCGCCCAGGCAATGACCTTGGCACCGCGCACGGGATTGAACCTGCCGCCCTTCTCGGCGCCGTCGGTCTCGGGAATGGCGTCGGTGCCGTACAGCGCGTCATAGAGCGAGCCCCAGCGCGCGTTGGCGGCGTTCAGCGCGTAACGCGCATTCATCACCGGCACCACCAGCTGCGGCCCGGCAACCACCGAGATTTCCGGGTCGACATTTTCCGTCGCGACGGAGAAGGCCGCCCCTTCCGGCACGAGATAGCCGATCTCCTTGAGGAACGCCTTGTAGGCCTCCATGTCGCTTGGCGCGCCATTGTCGCGATACCAGCGGTCGATCTGGTCCTGCAACGCGTCGCGCTTTTCCAGCAGCGCCCGGTTCTTCGGCGCCAAATCATGCACGATGGCCGAGAAGCCGGTCCAAAAGGCGTTGGCGGCAAAGCCGGTGCCCCGCAGCGCCTCGTTCACGACGAAATCATAAAGCTCGCGGGCAATCCGCAATCCGGCGATTTCGACGCGATCGGTCATCAGGGCTTCTCCAAGATGAAAGGCTTTGGCCGGGCCTTTGGCATGTCAGGGTAGCACGGTCAATTCAGCTTAGGGTGAAGGGGAGGTATTTTGCAGCCGATCTCCCCCCTCGAGGGGGAGATGGCCGGCAGGCCAGAGGGGGTCGGTCCGACCGGGCTCGGCCTCCTGCGACAGAAGGAAGTTGCGCTCCACGCGCGGCGACCCCCTCTGTCGCCTTCGGCGACATCTCCCCCTCGAGGGGGGAGATTACGCGCTCACACCGCGATCCTTGGCCTGCCCGAGGCCACCGCCACCACATGCGCCTCGATGAACATGCGCTGGCCTTCGACGGTGGAGACGCGGAATTCGCTGGCGACCTCGATCTCGGCGCTGTCGGTGCCAGCGTCCTTTGCCCGCCCGGCGGCGATGGCGCGGACATCGGTTTCCGCCGCGGCGATCGCCGCCGCCTCGTCGCGAAAATCGCGCACGGTTTCGCCCGATGCGACGCGAAACAGCCCTTCCTTGGGCTGGCTGACACGCGCCTCCGCTGAAACCCTGACCTGGCCGACCACGGCGCCGAGCGCATTGGCGACGTCGGTATCCCTAGGCACGACGCAGCCATTGCCGACCAGCTCGGCGAGGCCGGCATAATGCAGCGGCGCCGAGGCGCCGAGGCCGATGACCGGCCGGTCGAGTGCGACGCTGAGCCGGGCAATGCCGGGATGGGAATCGACGGCGCGCTGCACCAGCGCGTGCGCCACCGTCGCTGCGCCGTCGAGCCCGTCCTCGGCAAAGGCGGTTTCGAGGATGACTTCCGCCGACAGGCGGGTCAGAGTGGTCAGCACCCGTTCCGATATCGCCTCCGGCGAGGCGGCTATTGATTGTCCCCGCCCGTCGCGTCTGCGGGCGAACAGGTCGGCACCAAGACGGGCCGCGGCGGCATCCCAATTCGCCTGCTTGCCCAGCACATGGGCGGCGTCCGACGGCGTGAAGCCGGCGACATGCACCAGCCCGCGCGACACCAGCCGGTTCAAGGTGGCGTTCTGCGCGTTCGAGGTCAAAAGCCGGTCGATGGCGAGCGGCACAGCACCGATCAGCTCGTAAAGCTTGGCTTCGGCGCCGGTCAGGCCGGCGGCGAGCCGCTCCGGCACGCCGGTCCTGACCGCCAGGCGGCCATCCATGCGGCCGGGGTTCGGCGCGCGCAGCTGGCGCTCCAGTTCCGTGGTGACGGCTTCGCCATGTATCATGCCGGCCAGCGCCAGCGGCACCAGGCGGCGCGGCCCAAGCAGGATTCTCGGGTTGAGGGCGCCGTCCTCCAGCGCCACTTCGGAATCGCCGCCGAGCCCAAAAGTGCGCATGGCCACCGCCTCGACCATGGTGCGGAAACCGCCGACGGTGGCGCCTTCCGGATCGAGCCTGGGACGGCCCTGGTCGAGCACGGCGACATCGGTGGTGGTGCCACCGATGTCGGAGACGACAGCATTGTCGAGCCCGGTCATGTGGCGGGCGCCGACAAGGCTGGCGGCCGGGCCGGACAGGATCGTCTCGATCGGCCGCTGGCGGGCAAAGGCCGCCGAAACCAGGGCGCCGTCGCCGCGCACCACCATCAAAGGGGCAGCGATGCCGCGCGCGGTGAGAAAACCTTCGGTCGCCGCCACCAGCCGGTCGATCATCGAGATCAGCCTGGCGTTGAGCAGCGTCGTCAGCGCCCGGCGCGGGCCGCCGAGCTTGGCAGAAAGTTCATGGCTGGCGGTGACTGGCAGGCCGGTCTTTTCGCGGATCAGGTCGCGGGCGGCGAGCTCATGCGCCGGGTTGCGGGTGGCGAAATAGGCGCAGACGGCAAAACCGGACACCGAGGCGCCGAGTTCCGGCAGCGCCGCCTCCAGCCCGGACAAATCGAGCTTTGCCGCATTGCCGTGGACATCATGACCGCCGGTGCAGAACACGACCGGGTCGGTGCCGAGTGCGGCCTTTAGCCCATCGCGGGCAAGGTCGCCTTCGGAAAAGCCGATCATCACCAGCGCCACGCGCCCGCCCTGGCCCTCGACCAGCGCGTTGGTGGCCAGCGTCGTCGACATCGACACCAATTTGATCGCAGCCGGATCGGTGGCGGATTTTTGCAGCACCGCATCGACCGCGCCCGATATGCCGACCGCCAGATCGTGGCGCGTGGTCAGCGCCTTGGCCTTGGCGAGCACCTTGCCACTTGGCCCGCCGGCTTCCGACCACAGCACGGCGTCGGTATAGGTGCCGCCGGTGTCGATGCCGAGGAACAGGGGGGAGGATTTGGTCTTGGCGATCATATTTTGGCAGGTCCGGCGAATTTCGCCCCCGCCCCTTAGCCGATACGGACCGGCGGATAAAGCCACGAGCGCTGGGCCAACAGGCGATGATCGTCGTGAAGGCCAATCTCCCCCATCGTGGGGGAGATGTCCGGCAGGACAGAGGGGGGCGCTGTCCCGCCGGCCTTGCCGCGATCACGGTTTCTTCCGCCGCTTCATTCAGGACGCGCTTCCAAGCCCAGTCGCAATCACAATATGCTGGCAGACATTGTCGATGTCGTGGATGATGTCGTCATTCCAGAAGCGCAGGACGGTCCAGCCATCCTGCTCCAGACGTAGTGTCCTTGCCGCGTCGTCCACAACAGCATCGCCTTGCGCATGCTGGGAGCCGTCGACCTCGACGATCAGTTTCTTTTCCGGGCAAGCGAAGTCGACGATATAGCCGGCGATCGGAAATTGTCGGCGGAAGCCAAGCCCATCAATCGGTGCGCGCGAAGCTCGTTCCAGAGCTTCAACTCGGCTGGTGTCATGACCTTGCGCATCGATCTGGCGTTTGCGCGATGTTTTGGCGGCAATGGCGTGTGAGGCATTGTGCTGCTGAATTAGCGCTCTACAGCGCCCCCCTCTGTCCTGCCGGACATCTCCCCCACGAGGGGGGAGATTGGCGGCTTGGCCGCCTACCCCAAAAAGGGCTTGTTGGCCGAATAGGGCTACGCCCGGCTGCCCGGAGAGCCGTCGAGCGGCCTGTCGACGGAAACGGCAGGCCGCTCGCGGCAGAAATACAGGATCGCCAGCATCACCGCGACAAGCAGGATGGCGTAGTAGACCGACACGCGGGCATAGACCTCCGCCTTTTCCACCGGGAACGAGCGGCCCTGGCGGGCGGCGCGCGCCACCATCGAGCCAATCAGCTCGTCGTGGGAAAAGATGACGTTTATCGCGGTCAATGGCAGGACCGAAGCGAACAGCAGGGCATTGCGGAGCTTCGCCTTGGGCTCGAATCGCAACAGCATCACGCCACACCAACTGTATAGGGCGCTGTAGAGCGCAATGACCGCGGTCTTCAGCGGCGTGTCCTCGACCATGAACAGGAACGGCATGCCGTCGTCCGGCTCGGTGAGGTGCAGCAGGTACCAGATCCCGGACAGGACACCGAGCGTGCCAAGCAACAGATTGGCCCATTGACGCTGGCCGGCTGGCTGCTCCGTCTGCGCATAGGACAGCAGCCATTCGCCCACCGAGGCGTTTGCCACCCGTACAAGGCTAAGCAGGACCAGCGACAGGACCTGCCGGGCCGCCCATGACGCCGGCTGGCCGAGAACGGCTTCGGCAACGCTGGGAAACAGCTGGTCGGCCAGGACGACGGCCGCATTCACCCAGAGATAATCGATACAGAGGCTGAGAAACCGCAAGACATATTTGCGCAATTTGAAATCCCCCAAGCCTGACGAACCGCCGTTCCGCACATGCACGCAGCGGTAGCAAAGCTCTAGCACCAATCGGTGCGGTTGTCGAAGGCCGAAATTAGCGGGAAGCTGGGGCCACGGCGCCTAATCTCCCCCCTCGAGGGGGAGATGTCGCCGAAGGCGACAGAGGGGTCGCCTCGCGTGAAGTGCCAAGCTCTTTTAGGGCGAAAGAAGAAGTCGCGCTCCACGCGAGACGACCCCCTCTGGCCTGCCGGCCATCTCCCCCTCGAGGGGGGAGATTCCAGCGTCAACCTACCCCACAAACCCCTCGCGCTTGTGGCTGCCGTCGCAGAACGGCTTGTTGGCCGAATGGCCGCAGCGGCAGAGGAAGGTGCGCGTCGTGCGGTCGACCGTGTGGCCGGTGCCGGTGACGATTTCGAGATTGCCCTCGAGCTTGAGCGGGCCGTTGGTAGTCGGCGTCACCATCAGCGGGCCGTTCCGCGCGTCCAGCGCCGGCGTGTCCTTCAACGCCGGCTCGCCGGTGGCGGCAAAGCCTGATTTGTTGTGGCTGCCGTCGCAGAATGGCTTGTTCTCCGAAGCGCCGCAGCGGCAGAGCGTGCCGCGATAAAACGTTTCGCCACCGAGCACGATTTCGGCATGCAGCGCCAGCGGGCCGTTTTCCCGGATGCGCACGATGTTGACCACCGGTGGATTTTCCTGCGGGCCGCCATCCTTCCTGACATAGGTGATAGCGCCCGACGGGCAGCTCTCGGCGATCGCCACGATCTTCTCGACGCTGGCCGCCTCGGGATGGATCCACTGGCCCTTCGCGTTGGGCACGAAGACATGCGGATCGCCCAGCACGCAATTGCGCGAGTGGATGCAGCGCCGGCCGGAAAAGCCGACATCGATTTTTTCGCCTTCGACCGTGCCTGCCATGGGTGGGGTCTCCTGTTGGACTACGCTATGGCGAGGGTCAGGACGGCGTCAAGCTGCGCGAAAGACCGGGCGCCGAATCTCCCCCCTCGAGGGGGAGATGTCGCCGAAGGCGACAGAGGGGGTAGGCCCGACCGGGCTCGGCCTGCTGCTCCAGAACAGGATGGCACTCCACGCGCGGCGACCCCCTCTGGCCTGCCGGCCATCTCCCCCTCAAGGAGGGAGATTCGCGCCTCACGGCACCAGATCAATCTCCTCGGTCTCGCCGCCGCTGGAGGTATAGCAGCAGTCGTCGCTTTTTTCGGTGTTGCCGGGACCGACGCCCCAATAGGTGCCCTCGTCGCCATCGACCCAGGCGCCGTAGCAGATCGACTCGCCGTCATTACAGGACAACGGGATCGACTTGGTCTCGCCGTCATTGAGATAATAGTCCTGATTGTTGCCCGGCCAGATATGGTCGCGGTCCTGGCCGTAGAGCTCGACGCGCATGGCGTTGGGATGGCTGTTCCTGATCTCGAACGTGACATCGCCGGCATAAGCCGCCGGCGCGAACGATGCGGCAAGACAGAGCGCGACGACGATGCGCCGCGCGGAAGCGTAAGATGACATGAAATTCAATTAGTCTCGCGGTCATCGCCGGACAAGTCGACGGCGACCCACTGCAGCTGCTGGTTCTTCACGAAAAAAGGCCATGTCGGCGCGGTGTGTGGAGTGATGAGAAGGATCATAGCAGTGATGCCCCGCCGTGGCGTGTCAGAGCTCGCTATCGATTTCATCCAGCGTTAGTTCGCCAATAAACAGGCGATACAACCTACTTTCACCCGAAGTGCCCGGCGGGAACCTATCGATTGTAAATTGATCATCCTGAATGCGAACAGCGCGAAAGTGCTTCTCCAAAAAACCCCGATTAATTGAGCCTCCGGGCACTGCCTGCCTCTGGTACAATACCCCATAGGTTCGCATCAGAGCACGAAAGCCATTAGTTCGATTAAGGATTGGCCCTTCTTTTCGGATGTTATTCCAAGCATCCGGCCATCTTTTTTTTATGACATCAAAATAATCGAATACCGCTTCCGCAATCTTGATATCATTCTCTTGAATGAAAAGATTACGAAATGGGTACTTCCATATCTCGTCACCCTGAGCGGGACGCAGTGTACCGCCCTTTAAAATGACATCGCGATCGTCCTTCGGTTCTTTAGAAATATACTTCATCAGCATCTCGACAAAGCCCGCCTGCGATATCGGTTCAAACCTGCCTTCAATGGTCGTTACGCCAAGTCGCTTTATTCTCTTATAAAATGGGCTTTCCGAATCTTGATCAAGCGTCACAACAATGTTGTGGCATGTTCTCTGCGGGCTTCTCGATCTTGATAGAGAATATAGATCGTACACGAGGCTTTTATTTACCTTATTCTGCTCCAAGTTAACCGTTGAGAATATATGCGCCTGATCCGCGATGTCTGCCCCAATAAATATCGACACCGGGACGTCGAAGTTCTCCCCCTTAAATTTGAACAATCCAGCTATCCGATGTTGTCCGTCAATGACCCGAGCCAAGTTGCTAATAGCTATGTCTGGCTTATCTGCACCCCTAGGTACGTTAGAAATAGTTAGCCTATGGGTTTCAAGATCGTAGCGCGCGTACTTCTCTTCGATTGCAATTATAATCGCGGTCGGAAAAGAGGCATCATAATAATTCACATACTTCTCGAGGTCCAAGACTCTGCGGCCGTCGAGAGGCCGCTGGATGCCGAGATACCTCTCTACGTCGCGATCTTCCTGAAGTACCCGCCGCACATCGAAGAATGCAATTTTTCTAATAATTTTGTAGGACATAGAGGCGATGAAAATATCCCCTATGGGTTGCACAGCGCGAAGACAGTCGAAGGAAAACTCTTGTGGATCGGGATCGACTAGATCTAGGTCAGTCATTTCCTATTCTTCCAGTCTTTGAAGAAAGTCCTCTCGTCCTCCGACAGATTCCTATTTAGTGTAGAAAACTCGTTCCTGTAGGCTGAAACAGCAAAAAGGCAAAGCAGGGAAAATATGTAAACCAATACGGATGCCTTAATCAGAAACGATTCCATCAATATTATCTTGGCCCCTGGAAAACTTGCCAGATTCGAGATTCCGTAGCATATGGCAGCCATCATGCAGATAAATACCGCAATAATTACAAAGGATGGTCCATAAGGAAATTCAAAAGTAAGGGTCCTAAATGGCACCTTCTTTTCTTCGTCGCCCGAGACTTCTGCGTAATTCTTAGTGATTGTGTAGATTAAAGGACCAACCAGAGCTGCTGAATAAATAAATAGATCGCCCCGGCGTATTGAATTTACAAATAATTCGAAGGTACCCGGGCCACCACTAATGCTATTGGAAAAAAAGATCGGGAAGAACCAGATAGGAAGAGTTGAGAATATCGTTCCCACCAATGTTTCATAGAAGGACGATACTATCGATGACGGCTTGGCTTCGAACACCTGCCCGAAGAGCGGCACCCTTCTCAAGACCCAAAGCACGGGCGCCTTCAGCCCAAACAAAATAAGGCCTCCGATGTCATAGCTCGCCCGCTATTTTTCCCACTAATTACAGATGACCTATGAATCTCTCTGACCGTAGCATGCTTGTCGTAAAGGCCTCGGACTGAAGGATGATTCGCGTTAGTTATTAGAATGCGAACTCCTCTTTTGTGCGCTTTGACAACGCTATCTCTAAGCCGAATTTGATCCGCCCACGTGAATATTTTTTGGTTATATTTTACAAAGCCATTCATGTTGTGCGCGGTGGTATAAGGAGGGTCTGCAAAAACGAAATCCCCTTCAACCGTAAGGTCGACGGTATGCTCGAAATCTTGGCAGGCAATGGTTGCTCCCTGCAATCTCTCAGAGATATATTCAAAATTGTCGGTATCCAACATTATATTGTTTTTGGTACCGATCGGAACATTGAAAGACCCTTTTAGATTTTCTCGATACAACCCGTTCCAGCACGCCCTATTTAAGTACAAAAACTGCGCAGCGCGACAACATATATCGCCATAATATTTCTTTCGCTCAGAATAATAGTGCTCTATCGAATGCAACTCTTGGTGACGTTCAAGCTCCTGTTGAACTGCCTTCCAATTATTTTTTATCGCATTATAGGCATCAATTAGTCGAGAATTCGTGTCCGCCAAGATAGCGGAGGATGGTTCATGGAAAAAGAAAACCGCGGCTCCTCCGAGAAACGGCTCCACATATCTCCCTGAGTAGTCTGGAATAGAAAATTCTGGGCGACTTTCGAGCCACCTTTTGCCACCAGCCCATTTCAAAAACGGCTTAGTCGGCAATGCTTCCCCCTTACGCCGGCATTCACCGGTCTTTGTTGTAGCTTGCTAGTTTTCTACAAGTTTTTCAACCCTGGAATGAAGAAACTTTTAATCCCCCATCTTCAGCGCCTGAATAAAAGCCTCCTGCGGGATATCCACCTTGCCAAACTGCCGCATCCGCTTCTTACCCTCTTTCTGCTTGTCGAGCAGCTTGCGCTTGCGCGAGACGTCGCCGCCGTAGCATTTGGCGGTGACGTCCTTGCGCAGCGCCGAGATCGTTTCGCGGGCGATGACCTTGCCGCCGATGGCGGCCTGGATCGGGATCTTGAACAGATGGTTCGGGATCAGCTCCTTCAGCTTCTCGCACATCAGCCGGCCGCGCTTTTCCGCCGCCGTGCGGTGGACCAGCATCGACAGCGCGTCGACCGGCTCCTCGTTGACCAGGATCGACATTTTGACCAGGTCGCCTTCCTTGTAGTCGGTCAAATGATAGTCGAAGGAGGCGTAGCCTTTGGAGATCGACTTCAGCCGGTCGTAGAAGTCGAAGACGACCTCGTTGAGCGGCAGATCGTAGGTGAGCATGGCGCGCTTGCCGACATAGGACAGATCGGCCTGGATGCCGCGCCGGTCCTGGCAGAGTTTCAGGATGCCGCCGAGATACTCGTCCGGCGTCAGGATCGTGGCGCGGATCCAAGGCTCCTCGATGGCCCGGATCTTGACCACGTCGGGCATGTCGGCCGGGTTGTGCAATTCCTTTGTCGTGCCGTCGTTCAACAGCAGGCGGTAGACGACCGAGGGCGCGGTGGCGATGAGGTCGAGATTGAACTCGCGCTCCAGCCGCTCCTGGATGATCTCGAGATGCAGCAAGCCAAGGAAGCCGCAGCGATAGCCGAAGCCCAGCGCAGCACTGGTTTCCATTTCGAACGAGAAAGAAGCGTCGTTGAGGCGCAGTTTGCCGACCGCAGCGCGCAGATCCTCGAAATCGGCGGCGTCGACCGGGAACAGGCCGCAGAACACCACCGGCTGCGCCGGCTTGAAGCCGGGCAGGGCCTGCGCCGTCTGGCGCTTGTCCTCAGTGATGGTGTCGCCGACGCGGGTGTCGGCGACTTCCTTGATCGAGCCGGTAAAGAAACCGAATTCGCCGGGGCCGAGCTCGTCGACATTGATGCGGGCAGGGGTGAAGACGCCGGTGCGCTCGACCAGATACTTGGCGCCGGTGCCCATCATGCGGATGGTCTGGCCCTTCTTCAGCACGCCGTCGATGATGCGGACCAACACGATGACGCCGAGATAGGCGTCGTACCAGCTGTCGACCAGCATCGCCTTGAGGGGCGCTGCGATGTCGCCCTCGCGCGGCGGCGGCAGGTCGTTGACGATGGCTTCGAGCACGTCGGGAATGCCGAGCCCGGTTTTGGCCGAGATCAGCACGGCATTGGAGGCGTCGATGCCGATCACCTCCTCGACCTGCTCGCGGATGCGCTCGGGCTCGGCCGCCGGCAGGTCGACCTTGTTCAGCACCACGACGATCTCGTGGTTGTTGTCGATGGCCTGGTAGACATTGGCCAGCGTCTGCGCCTCGACACCTTGAGAGGCGTCGACGACCAGCAGCGAACCCTCGCAGGCGGCCAGCGACCGCGACACTTCATAGGCGAAGTCGACATGGCCGGGCGTGTCGATGAGGTTGAGGATATAATCCTCGCCATTCAAGGCGTGGTATTTCAACCTGACGGTCTGCGCCTTGATGGTGATGCCGCGCTCGCGCTCGATATCCATCGAGTCCAGCACCTGCTCCTTCATGTCGCGCAGCTCCAGCCCGCCGGTCAGCTGGATCAGCCGGTCGGCAAGCGTGGATTTGCCATGGTCGATATGGGCGACGATGGAGAAATTGCGGATGTTCTTGATCGGCGTGGTCATGCCGCGCGCTTTAGCAGGGGCAGCTTGCCCGGGCAAGCGGCGGGGCGTGCGGCCAGTCGCTGCGCATGAACGCCAGCATTTGTCGGAAGCGCTTGTCCTGCCGGCCGGGACGCAAAGTCGTTAAACTTTGATCCATCCCATTAGAGCATAGTTCTCGCCCTGCGTGATAGGGAACACCCCGTCACCGTTTGGGGGAACCAGGACATGTTGCAAGCCGGACGTCATTTTCTCAGTTCCGAGAGCGGCTCCTTAGTGCCGATCCTCGCCATCGCACTTATCCCGATGATTGCCACACTAGGCTTTTCGCTCGACTACAACTCGGCCGCCACGACAAGGGCATCGATGCAGAATGCGCTCGATGCCGCGACCCTGTCGATCACGACGCTGCCGACCAGCACGTCACTGGCGGACCGTCAGGTGAAACTGCAGGAGTCGTTTGCGGCCAATAGCGGGCAAGGCACCGCCAAGCTCGACGGCTTCGCCGTCGCCACCGACGGCACCGCCACCATCAAGGCTTCGGCCCGCTTTGCCATGCCGACGAACTTCATGCAGATCGCCCGCATCGACACGGTGCAGATCGGCGTGACGTCGGCGGTGCGCAAGAGGCCGGCACTGGTGCAGACCACGTTCAAGGTCGACCTGGCTTCGGGCCATTGGGGCAAGACCATGACGCTCTACGGCACCAAATTCGGCGAGACGGCGGTCAAACCGCTGATGAAGATCACCTATGCGTACAACGGCTTTGGCGATCCGAAAGGCTACGGCACGTCGACAGTGTACACGGTCAATGGAGCGACGAGCACGAAGGTCCAGGAACAAAAATGCACAACCAAGACGGTGAAGAATTTCAACAACCTGCCTACCGGGGCGATCACACAGGTTAGCGGCAACAAGAAATACCTGACCACCTGCACCAACACCATGTACCCCGCGAACGGCGCCGGCGCGGTGATCGACGTCAGCCTGATGGATGCGCTGTATCTGCAGATGGATGTGCCATCGGCCCATCTAACCAAGCTCAGGTCGAATGACGCGAACACATCGAACAGGTTGTATATCGATGGCGTTGAAGTCGCGAATGGCGAAGAGGTGGACATCTTCACTGCGGTGCCATGCGGCCAACCCAGCCAGCAGGCCTGGGAGGACGGCGGCAATCCCGTACCGGCACCGGTGTCCAACGCGGATTTCTTCTACACCGTGACCGGCAAGTGCGATTTCAATCAGCGGCCGTCGGAAACATTGCTTACGCAATAGCGCTGGTCAGGGCGCGTCCGGAGAGGACGCGCGTTCGCATAGCATCTCGTTTCAACGCCGTCCGGCCGCCGCCGGGCGGCGTTGTTGTTAGCGCGCAAATTCGAAGACGTGCGGAGGTGGGCGCAGCTTGCCTTCTCCCCCGTGTGGAAAAAGGAGAAACGAGCCTTCCGATCACGAAGCGGTGATGGCTGTAACGAAGCACCGTGTGGCGGCGAAGTGCGGACATGACCGGCGCTTCACGCCCGTCGCAGCGGAGGACCGCCGATGACTGGATCAAAAGCCAAACGCAGGAGCGCGATGCGCGCAGGCGCGGCGACGATGCTTTTTGCAACGGGGCTTTCGGTAACAGGGGCGGCCGTCGGCCAGCCGCTTACCGTGGTCGAGCTGTTCACCAGCCAGGGCTGCTCGTCCTGCCCGCCGGCCAACGCCAATCTGATCAAGGTCAAGGACCGGCCTGATGTGCTGGCGCTCTCCTTCAACGTCACCTACTGGGACTATCTCGGCTGGAAGGACATTTTCGGCAGGGAAGAATTCACCCAGCGCCAGGTCCGCTACGAGCCGTCGCTAGGCCGTTCGGGTCCGTTCACGCCGCAGGTGGTGGTCAATGGCAACGCCGATGCGGTCGGCGCCCGGCCCGGCGAAATCGAGCAGCTGATTTCGAGCAGCGGCCCCGCGAAAGGACCGTCGCTGTCGCTCGACGGCGGCAAGATCGCCATCGGCGCGGGCTCGGTGCCGGGCGGCAAGGCCGATATCTGGCTGATGCGCTACCGGCAAGGCGTCATCGAAGTGCCGGTAGCGCGCGGCGAGAACACCGGACGCACGCTGCCGCATGCTAATGTCGTGCATTCCCTCTCCAGGCTTGGCGCATGGACCGGCAACGCCATCGCGCTGCCGCTGCCGGCGGCCGCGAGCGGGCTCAGCACCGCGGTGCTGGTGCAGTCGCCAGGTGGCGGACCGATCCTGGCCGCTGCCACCGATCGAAATTCAGAGATTTGCGCAACGTCGCATGAGCGGCGCCGCATCTACCGGCCGCATCAGCGCGCCACCAACCCCCAGAGGAGACCACCATGACCAACTTCACCCGCCTGACGCTGCCGGCGCTTGCCTTCGCGCTTTGCTCGACGGCGCTTCTCGCCGGCGGCATCGCCCGCGCCGAGGATGCGATGAAACCCGCCGACCCGATGGCTACGGACGCCATGAAGCCCGCCGATGCCATGACCACCGACGCGATGAAGCCGGCCGATCCGATGGCCGCCGAAAAGATGAAGGACTGCATGGACAAGGCAGCCATGGAGACCGACGCGATGAAAAAGGACGAGGCAACGAAGGCCTGCGACGCCATGGGCATGGCCAAGTAAATCTGTCGCCCTCGGCAATCCCTGTCCAGTCCGGGCGGCCCGGCGCGGGCAACCCTGCGCCGGCGCAGCACTCACGGTCCATATGCACGGCCCAATACGCACGGCCCAATATGCACGGCAATGTGAGACGCCGGCGGACCCGAATGTTCTATAGTCACAACACCATCATGGGAGATCAGACATGACCGGTATCCGAAAACCAGTTGCGAGGCGGTCGACGCGCTTCGTCATGAGTGCGCTTGCGGCGCTGATGTTCGCGGTGGCGGGCGCCGCCTTGTGGCAGACGCCGGCAATCTCGGCCGAGGCCGCGGTGGTGATCCCGCCGCCGGCGATGGACGAGAAGCCCGCCGCCGGCACCGAAAAAGCGGTCTTCGCCGGCGGCTGCTTCTGGGGCGTGCAGGGCGTGTTCCAGCACGTCAAAGGCGTGACCAGCGCCGTCTCCGGCTATGCCGGCGGGACCGAGGACACCGCCGTCTACGAGACGGTCGGCACCGGCCGGACCGGCCATGCCGAAGCCGTCGAGATCACCTATGAGCCATCAGAGGTGACCTACGGCCAGTTGCTGCAGGTGTATTTCTCTGTCGCGCATAACCCGACGCAGCTGAACTATCAGGGGCCGGACCGCGGCCCCCAATACCGTTCGACGATCTTTGCCGAAAGCGACGCCCAGAAGAAGATCGCCGAGAGCTACATCGCCCAGCTCGACAAGGCCAAGGTGTTTCCAGAGCCGATCGTGACCACGCTGGAGAGCGGAAAACCGTTCTATCCGGCCGAAGACTATCACCAGGACTTTTTGACGCTGAACCCGACCTATCCCTACATCGTCTACAACGACCTGCCCAAGGTCGAGAATTTGAAGAAGCTTTTTCCGGATCTCTATAGCGAGAAGCCGGTGCTGGTGATGGCCGCCAACAAGAGCTGAGTGCGAGGCGGAACGGCCTCACTACAACCACTCGCCCTTGCCGAGTGTGGCGATGGCGGCGACGATGCGCGAAAAGGCTTCGCCGGCCCGTGGCACGGTCTTGCGGGCGCGCAGGAAACTGTGCACGAGGCGCGGTTCCTCGTGCCACCAGGCGCGGCCGCCGGCGGCGAGGATGCGGTCGCGATAGGCTTCGCCGTCCGACGACAGCGGATCGCATTGCGCTGTGACGACGACCGTCGGCGGCAGGCCGGAGAAGTCGGTGTCGCACAGCGGTGAGAAGGTCGGGTCGTCCGGTGACTGTGCCTTGCCGGAGCGGACCTGGCGATAGAATTCGATGTCGCTGAGCGTCAGCAGCGGCGCTTCGGCGTGCCCGACATAGGAGCCGGCGCTCTCTTTGCCACCTAGCTCCGGACCGCCCAGCTCGGGATAGATCAGCACCTGGCCGATTGCAGGGCGAGGGCGGCGGCGCGCCGCATGCGCGACTGCGGCGGCAAGATTGCCGCCGGCGCTTTCGCCGCACAGCACGATCGGCAGGCCAGCTGTGTCAGCCGCCCATCCGAACACCGCCAGCGCGTCGTCGAAGGCGGCCGGATGCAGATGTTCGGGCGCCAGCCGGTAGTCGGCTGACAGCACGGCAAAGCCGGTGCCGGCGCAGATCTCGGCGCAGATGTCGTCATGGCTGTCGAGCCCGCCAAGCACGAAGCCGCCGCCGTGATAATAGACGACCATCGCTTGCGGCACCTTTCCCGCGAGCCGGTAGCGCCGGATCGGGATCGCATGGCTGCCGGCGGCAACCGTACCGTCGTTGGCTTCGACACCCGCGGGAATGCCTGCGTGGAACGCCCGGCACATCGCGTCATAGACCGCCCGCTGCTTGTCGAGCGGCAGGTCCATGCCGGGCGGATACCATGCATTGACCCGGTCGATATAGGTCCACAGCGCCGGGTCGAGCAGCGTCGCATATTTTCCGCGCTTTGCTGTTTCGGGCTTTGCGGCATCGCTGACCATCGCCATCCGGTCCCACCAATCCGCTGGAAGCGTCAGAGCTCTTCGTAGAGCTGGGCCGCGTTTTCATAGGTGAAGCGCAAAGGCACCGAGCCCACGACCTGCCATGCATCGACCGTCTCGCCTGCCATCAATCGGCAAGCGCCTTCGGTCGTCGTCACAGCGCCGCCATAGAGCCGGTTGGCAAGGTTGAGGACGGCGGTCTGGTGCATCGCCGTGCTGCCGCTGCCGCAGGCATCTTTGACCAAGAGCACGCGAAAGCCGAGCGCTACCGCATCCCTGACGGTGGCGTCGATGCAGGCCTCGGTCCACACGCCGGCAACGATCAGCCACTCGATGCCTTCGGCCTTGAGCCGGCCGGCTGCAGAGCCCGCACCGAAGGCGCTGGCCTCAGTCTTGACCAGCATCATCTCGCCGGCGACGGGGGCCACTTCCGGACAGATCGCCGTCAGCGGATCGTCCTTGTCGGAGAAAGCCGACCTGCCATTGGCATCGACCGGATGGAACCGCCGCGCCTCCCTGGTAAGGTCGACGATATAGGCCGAATGGTAGAGCAGCACATCGTTGGCCCGCGCCGCTGCCTGCAGGCGCTGAACGTTAGCGAGAATGCCGCCAAAACCCTCGACCAGATAGCGCTTGTCCTGCCGATGCTCCTCCTGGAGGTCGACGAAGACCGCGGCCGCCATGCCGGGCTCGATCGAGATCGGGCTTTTCATTCAAACCTGCCCTTCATTCAAACCTGTTTCTCCAGAAAATCGTCCTCATAGGGAAAGCGCGACAGAAGCTCGGTGCCGGTCTCGGTGACCAGGATCTCGTCCTCGAGCTTGACACCCTCGCGTCCGCCTTTCTCGCCGATATAGCTCTCGACGCTGACCACCATGCCGGGCACGACAAAACCGTCGCGGCCATAGGTCTCGTAGTCCATGGCGTGCGCGATGAACGGCGTCTCGCCATGCATGCCGACGCCGTGCATGACAGAGGTATAGCGCTGGTCGACGAAGCGATCCGGGATTTTCCAGGCCTTTTCGGCGATCTCGCGGAACGCCATGCCCGGCTTGACGATCGAGATGTTGTGCTGAACCTGGTCGTGGGCCATGCGGTAGAGCGATTTCTGATAGTCCGTCGGCTTGCCCGGCCCGCAGCGGAAGGTGCGCGAGAAGTCCGAATAGTAGCCGTAGCAGCCGATCGTATCGGTATCCAGTGCCAAAAGTTCGCCCGGCCTGATCTTGCGGCCGCTCGCTTCGTTGAACCACGGGTTGGTGCGTTGGCCGGAGGTCAAGAGCCGGGTTTCGATGAACTCGCCGCCCTGGCGGATCACCTCGTGATACATGATGGCGAACAGATCGTTTTCGGAAACGCCGGGCTTGATCGCCTCGCGCACCGCATAGACGGCAGCCTCGGCGCCGGCCATCGACACCTGCAGGCATTTTACTTCTTCCGGCGTCTTGACCGCGCGCACCGCCAGGATCTCGCCCTGGCAATCCCGGACCTCGCAGCCGCGCTTTTCCAGCGCCAGCGCCTGCAGATGGCCGCAGCGGTCGAGGCCGAGCTTCATCGAACCGCCGCCATGGGCCTTCAGCAGTTCGGCGATCTCGTCGGCGAACGGACCGGCGGTTTCGTCGTCGCGGCCCGACACCGAAGACCACACCAGCTTGGACGGGCGCGCCTCGTCGATCGTGTCGAGCACCATGGAGACATGATAGCTCTGCGGGTACTCGAACAGTACGATCGGCCCTTCGGTCGGGATGAAGAAGTAGCGCGTCGAGTTGCGCAGGAAATAGCCGAACATGTTGCGCGAGCCGGTGGCATAGCGCTGGTTGTAGGGGTCGAACAGCACCACGCCGCCATAGCCGGCCTCGCGCATCCAGGCGCGCAGCTTGGCCAGCCGGCCCTTGCGCAGCGCGTCCGCGTCGATAAAGGACGGCTCGGTGTCGGACAGCCACATGCCGCCGGCAGGGTCGGCCGCCGCGGGGTGGCGCATGCGGTCCTTGAAGTCCACGTCTTCGGTGCTGTCGGGGTCGAAAACGACGATGCTCATGGGGTGCCTCCTGGAAACGGGGAAGATGAGCCATGGGTTGCGCAGAGGCTGTGCGGAATCCCGCAGGTGTTGTGCCGGATGCCGCTTAAGTCGTTCCGTAGCGCTCTACGGCGCCCCCCTCTGTCCTGCCGGACATCTCCCCCACAAGGAGGGAGATTGGCGGCTTCGGCGTTCCGCTCATTCCTGCAACGTTGGCGATTGGCGAAATCAGCGGTGACAGCCGATCTCCCCCCAAGTGGGGGAGATGGCCGGCAGGCCAGAGGGGGGCGCTGTCCCGCCAGCATTGCGCCGTGTGCGCGCGGCCCTAATGCCGCCGCATCACCTTCGGCGCATGCCCGTGCTCTTCCCGAAACGCCCGCGCGAAGCTCGACATCGAGGCGAAGCCGCAGGCCAGCGCCACGTCGCGCACCATCAGCGTCGAATGCGCCAGGAGATCGGCGGCGCGCTTCAGCCGCAGGCGGCGGTAGTAGCCGTTGGGCGAGATGCTGAGCTCGGAGCGGAAATTCCGTTCGAGCTTGTCGGAGGACACGCCGAGCTTTTCCGCCAGCTCCGCCATGCCGAGCCGCTCCTCCACCGCATCCTCCATGATGGCGATGGCCGACAGCACCAGTTCGTTCTGGACGCCGGTGCGTAAGCGCAGCGGCATCAGCTTGCGGTCGACGCTGGAGCGCAGCGGGCTGTGCACGAACCATTCGGCGACGCCTGCCGCAAGCTCGGCACCATAGTCTCGGGTGATGATCTCCAGCATCATGTCGAGGCTGCCGACGCCGCCCGCCGAGGTGAAGCGCTTGCGGTCGATGACGTAGAGATCGCGCCTCAGCTCGATGTCCGGAAACGCCTCGGTAAACGCGGCCTGGCTGGTCCAGTGCAAGGTGCAGGCATGGCCGTCGAGCAGGCCCGCGCGGGCGAGGAAGAACGCCGCATCGGCCACCGCGCCGATATGGGCGCCGCCGCGCAGGCTTTTGCGGATCCAGCTCACCGCGTCGTCGGCGACGAGATGATCGGCATTGCCGCCCGAGCAGACGACGATGCGGTCGACCTTCGGCGCGGCATGGGCGGAAAAGCCGGGCTGGATGACGACGCCGTTCGAGGCCTCGACCGTCCCTTTAGCGGCGCCGACGATGATCCAGCGGTAGCACTCTCGCTTGGCCAACACATTGGCAGCGCGCAGCGGCTCGATGACCGAACTGAACGCCATCATCGGAAAGCCGGGGAAGACGAGGATGGCGAAGGTGAGCGGGGTATCGGTGGGTTTCAGTGGGTCGCGCGTGGGGGTGGTCATGGGTGTGCTCGCCGGCAACTGGATGGAGCGTACAATTCTGCCGAATACAGTCGGGGTCAACTGGAACCGCCAGCCTTCCATCAATCAGGTGATCGTTCACGCCAAAAGCGTAGGCGGCGAGACTGTTGGAGGTGGAGGTGGAGCTTGAGCATTTGTGCACAATGTAGTTTGTTCCCCCCGAGGGGAGCGGGGGAAGCAGATGGAAATTGCGAAACTTGTTATCTCGGCGCTTACGCCGATCGTCGTTGCTATTCTAGGTTGGAGAATTAGCCGGACACTCAAGGAAATCGAACAAAGACAATGGGCTAGCAGAAAGCTAGTGGAGAAAAGGATAGAAATCTATGACAGGATTTCACCTCAAATAAATAGGTTATTTTGCTATTATCGCTGGATTGGGGATTGGAAAAAATTCTCTCCCCATGAGATAATTGATACAAAAAGGAACTTGGATCACCTAGTATATATTTACCGCTACCTTCTTGATGACAAATTTTTTGAATCGTATTCCAGTTTCATGGACGCTTTGTTTCTGACCTACAACGGCGCTGGTGAGGATGCGCGTTTACGCACTCATATTCGGAACGAGGAGGGGGATCGCGCCAAGTCGACATTTTATCAATGGGCTGCGGCATGGGAGGACTGTTTCGACGATAGCCAAGTTTTGCCACTGAACGAGATTTCAAGGCGCTATGAGGCCGTAATGCAGGCTCAAAAGGCCGGTATATTTTCGCAGTAGGATGAGCGGGGAATAAGGCGCACGCTTCTAATTGCGATTTCGTAGCATCGGCAACTTTTCAGGCACCAGGCACGCACGACATTCGAGACTATGAGCAAACCTCCAATAGACAAAGTCTTGAAACGCCCAATCGACCGGAAGCGTGAGTCAGCCTTTTCGATGACCATTGGTCACGACGGCGACGGAAAACTCACTGATATGGTCGTGACCACGGATTCGATGTTTCTTATCAAGGAACATTCCGTACATTCGATCAGATTGGCGGATCAACTTGATCCCGATCGCACGAACATTGACCTCCCCAACACCCAGCAATTGTTTGCTGATGCCGGTTCCGAGTCCGATATCGTAGCCCGGACGCTACTTTCGGCTGGTCGGCTTTTTTCAAAAACCCATTTTCCGGACCCCAAGACAAGAGACTTCGGCATTTCGACCTCCGCCGACATCATGACCCAGCTCTTAGCGGCACAGAAAATCCTGTCCCAGCTCGAAACTGATGAGGCGAGGCAAATCGCAGAAGTGAACTCCTCCAAGGATTCCACACGATTGCCCGCGGTGACGGAGGTCGAAACTCGAGCGAACACTTTCATTCAAAAAGCGGAGCACGCCCTCCAAGCGATTTATCGCCTCGCAGAGGTTTTTTACGGTCCACAAATGAAAGCTGCGGGAAAATGGCCGGATAGTTTGACTTCAGTCCTAACTAAGGAATTTGGCGAGAATGACGTCACAACGGTTTTTGCTAGGGAGTTGGCGAAGTTTGCGCATCAAGTTCGCAACACCCGCCATTGTGTCGAACACCGCAAATATGATCAGCGGGTCATAGCAAAGGATTTTTGCCTCAGTTTAAATGGGACGGTTACGCGGCCGTCGATCACGGTGGTGCACCCCAAGACTCCGATAGATGAGACCGATCTGACCGCGTTTATGTCAGCATGGGTCGGCAGCTTGACGGGTGTCACGGAAACGATGCTCCTGCATCTTGCAGGAAAAAACCACGCTCCGTTTGGAAATATTCCGATCGGAGTTGGCATAATTCCGGAAAATCAGAGAGCCATCCAAAAGGTTCGCGTCGGGTATCTAATAAATGTTGGAGGCCAATGGAACCGCCTAGGCTAATCCTGAGAAGGAAAACAATGCGAACCCGGGCTCGCGTCTTGGCGCCTCTAGGGAGCGAGTAGTCGATGCCACGGTTGCGCGATCGGATCTCCAATTTCCAGATGCATGTCTATTTGTTGGAAAGGTTGGATATAAACAGCCCGCAATCGACAATTCGGTTGAGCCGTGTAAGCCGCGTGTTAGATCAAGGAGACGTTCGCTTCCAGCGAGGTTTATACCGGATATATCCAGCAAAGTCTTTGTGGGCCTACCTGTCCAATTTGAAATCTGAGGGCAAGGATTGGTTTCTGGAAGATGGCTCGCCGCACAGTGCCGAATTTAACAGGGACCCTGAAACGGTAGTGCCTGAACCATTTTTTAAATTGTGGGAGAGGAGAGGCACCTACTAGAAACAAGCCCTCGCCGCCCATTCGGCACGGCGGATTTAAGGGGAGCGGCTCCTGTAGTCCAACGCCCCCAACGTTTTTTCTCTTCCGATCACTTAGCAGATATCGTCTTGGCCCCAGCCAGAACTTCGAGACGATACCAGCCGCCTCGGCATGGATCCCCCCTCAACTCGCCAGCGCCTGATCCAGATCCGCGATCAGATCGTCGCCATCCTCGATCCCGGCCGACAACCGAACCAGCGAATCGGAAATCCCGATCTCGGCGCGCTTTTGCGCCGGGATTGAGCCATGCGTCATCAGCGCCGGGTGCTCGATCAGGCTTTCGACGCCGCCGAGGCTTTCGGCCAGCGTGAACAGCTGCGTGTGTTCGAGGAAGCGTTTGGTGCCGGCGAGATCGCGGTCGAGCTCGACCGTTATCATGCCGCCGAAGGCGTGCATCTGCCGCCTGGCGATGGCGTGCTGCGGGTGGCTGGGCAGGCCGGGATAGATGACGCGGCGGATGTCGGGGCGGCTTTCCAGCCAATGCGCGATCTTCTGGCCGTTCGACGAATGGCGCTCCATCCTGAGCGCCAAGGTCTTGAGGCCGCGCAGCGCCAGAAAACTGTCGAACGGCCCTGATATGGCGCCGATGGCGTTCTGCAGAAACTTTAGCCGGTCGGCCAGGTCCTTGTTGTCGCCGACCACGGCGACGCCGCCGACCATGTCGGAATGGCCGTTGAGGTATTTGGTCGTCGAATGGACCGATATGTCGATGCCGAGTTCCAGCGGCCGCTGCAGAAAGGGGCTGCAGAAGGTGTTGTCGGCAACCGAGAGCACGCCTTTGCGCCTTGCCAGTGCCGCGACCGCCTCGAGATCGACGACACGCAGCAACGGGTTGGTCGGGGTCTCGACCCAGAGCATCTTGGTTTCCGGGCGGATCGCCGCCTCGACCGCGGCAAGATCGGTGAAGTCGACGAAGTCGACCTGCAGGTTGGCCGAGCGCTTGCGCACCCGCTCGAGCAGCCGGAAGGTGCCGCCATAGATGTCGTCGGTCGCGACGACATGCGCGCCGGAATCGAGCAGTTCGAAAATGGTGGCGATTGCCGCCAGTCCCGAAGCGAAGGCGAAGGCGGCTGTGCCGCTTTCTAGGTCGGCCACCGCGCGCTCGAAGGCGAAGCGGGTGGGGTTCTGGCTGCGGGCATATTCAAAGCCCTTGTGCACGCCCGGGCTCTGCTGGCCATAGGTCGAGGTCGCATAGATCGGCACCATCACCGCGCCGGTCGTCGGGTCGTGGCTCTGGCCGCCATGGATCGTGCGCGTCGAGAAGGCCAGACGGTTCCTGCCCGATACGGTTGCTTTGATGGTCATCGGGCGCGCCTCAGATGGTTGATCAGGTCGATGCGGGTTATCAGGCCGACGAACTCGTCGCCGTCGAAGACGATGGCGACTTCGTTGCGGTCGAACACCGGCAGCAGCGCGTCCAGCGTCTGGCTGGCCTGCAGCGTGTGCAGGGTGGAGGTCATCGCGGTGCGGACCGGGGCCTTGAAACGGTCCCAGCGGCTGTCATAGGGGCCTTCGACCTGGGCGAGGATATCGCTTTCGTCGATGATGCCGACCAGTTTGCCATCGTCGAGCACCGGCAGTTGCGAAACGTCAGAGCGGCGCATGCGGCCATAGGCGTTGAGCAGGCTTTCGTCGGGGCCGACATAGACGGTGTCGCCGGTACGGTGCGAGCGCATCACCAGGTCGCGCAGGTCGCCATGCTGCTCCTGCTCGGCAAGGCCCTGCTCGGCCAACCAGAAATCGTCGAACACTTTCGACAGATATTTGTTGCCGCTGTCGCAGACGAAGGTGATGACCCGTTTCGGCACGGTCTGCTCGCGGCAATAGCGAAGCGCCGTCGAAAGCAGCGTTCCCGAGGACGAGCCGGCGAGGATGCCTTCTTTTGACAACAGGTCGCGCACCGCCAGCATGCTCTGCTTGTCGGTGATGGAATAGGCCTTCTTGACCAGCGACAGATCGGCATTGGGCGGGACGAAATCCTCGCCGATGCCCTCCACGGTCCAGCTTCCGGCCTCTTCCATCTTGCCGGTCTTGATCAGCGGCGCCAGCACCGAGCCGACAGGATCGGCGAGAATCATCTCGGTCTTCGGCGAGACTTGAGCGAAATAGCGGCCAAGCCCGGTCAGCGTGCCGCCCGAGCCGACGCCGACGACCACTGCGTCAACATCGCCATCGAGCTGTTGAAAGATTTCCGGGCCGGTCGTGGTTTCGTGGGCCAGCGGATTGGCCGGGTTGGCGAACTGGTTGGCATAGAAGGCGCCAGGCAGCTCGGCGGCGATCTTCTCCGCCATGTCCTGATAGTATTCCGCATGGCCCTTGCCGACATCGGAACGGGTCATCCGCACTTCGGCGCCGAGCGCGCGCAAATGCTGGATTTTCTCGCGCGACATCTTGTCGGGCACGACGAGGATGATGCGGTAGCCCTTGGGGATGCCGACCTGGGCAAGGCCGAGACCGGTGTTGCCGGCGGTGGCCTCGACGATGGTACCGCCGCGCTTCAGTCTGCCCTGTTTTTCGGCGGCGGCGATCATCGACAGCGCAATGCGGTCCTTGATCGAGCCGCCGGGATTCTGGCTTTCGAGTTTGATGAACAGCCGGCATTTGCCGATGTCGAATTTGGTCAGCTCGACGACAGGCGTCTGCCCGATCAGGTCAAGAACCGATGCATAGGGCGGACGCAGGCGGGACAGTTCATCGTCCCGTGCCACGATCTTGTGCTTGCTCATATCAGATGCTCCATGGTCAAGCGACCGCCTTGGGCAGGCTGTCAGCCTATCCTCTTTTCCAGCCGTTTGCAGTCTGAAAGAAGATAGATCGTGCCAATCCATTGGCCAGACGAGGAATGGGATTCCACGGCTGGACATGTGGGCCGATAGCAAAGGCTGCGGGACAGCGCCCCCCTCTGGCCTGCCGGCCATCTCCCCCACGAGGGGGGAGATTGGACGTCGCAATGGGTTTCGCCAATCTCAAACGTTGAAAGAATGGCGCGGTCAGCGAAGCTGCCGATCTCCCTCCTTGTGGGGGAGATGTCCGGCAGGACAGAGGGGGGCGCCGTAGAGAGCCGACCCACAGCCCTAACCCAGCAACCGCTTGCTCAGCCGCGCACATTGGACGCGAATATCCGGAATGGCGTCGATCTCGAAGAAGGTGCCGCGGGTCAGTGGTCCGACGGCGAGGATCTTGGCCGAGACGGTGCCGTCGCTGGCAATGACCTCGCAATTGGCTGATACGTCGAGGCCAAGGCGCAGCGGATCCGGCCGGGCCAGCCCGCGCTCGACCAGCGACCGCACCACACTGTTCGAGGTGGTCGAGATATCCCTGGCGATGCCGCTGCAATCGTAGATGCGGGCGACATCGATCGTTTCGAGACGCTGCGTGTGGCGCGACTGGACCTGCACGGTGAACCCATCGCCGGCGGCAATGTCGACGACGCGCCCGGCGACAAGCCGGATGCGGCCCGATTGGACCGCCTCGGTAACGCGGGCGTAGACTTCCGGTGCCATGCGATGGCGGTGGATATCCCACCATGCCTTGGTGTGCTCGACGAAGCGGCGCTTGGCGGAAGACGGCCAGTTCTGCCAGATCTTCTGGTTGAAGGGCCTCAGACCATCGACGACGTCGCGCCAGTCGATGCCGGCTTTCTGGTTTTCCCGGATCAGGTCGCGGAACCAGCCGACGAAATAGGAAAGCTGGGTGCCGAGCGGAATGTCGGCAACGTCAAGCTTGATCGGATTGCCCTTGCGGTGCGGCGAAGGCAGCAGGCCGCGCCTGGACAACGCGACGATATCGCCGCGATGGCCGCGCTGTTGGAGCGACAGGAAGGCATCGACCATGCTCAAGCCGGTGCCCAGCACCAGGACTCGGGCTTCGGGGTCGAGCGTGGTGTCGGCTTCCGATCCCATCCTGATCGCGTGGCCTTGGCCAGCGCCCGGCTCCTCGTCATGTCCAGTCGCCAGCACGGCAAGGTGGGCGACGACGCTGGTGCCGTTGGCCAGCGTCACCTCGACCCCGGAGGCGGTCGGTGAAATCGACAGGCTCTCCTCGCGGATCAGGCGAAGACGACCCGTCTCGCGGGCCTCGAGCTCGTCCAGCAGTTCCTTCAGGTAGCGGGCATAGACGCTGCGCGGCGCATAGACCGGCGCCTGCTCTGGGGTTGCCAGGCCGCGTTCGAGCAGCCAGCGCCAGAAATGCCTGATATCGTCGGCATAGGCGCTCATGCCGGCCGCGCTGACATTCAGCACATGCGCCGACAGCAGCGTGGAGTAGGCGATGCCTTGACCGAAATGCGGGCGCTTTTCGATCAGGGTTATGCGGAGATCGGGATTGGACGATTTCAACAGATGTGCGGCAAGGATGACGCCGCTGGCGCCGCCACCGACAATGATGATTGAACTTGGGGCGATCGAATTTGCGCGACTGGTCATGCGCGCACCAATTGCGTCAGGCGCCATTGGTTCCGGCGTCGTTGGTTCAGGCCTGGATTTTCAACGCAGCCGAAAGGTCTTCGTCGCTGGCGAAATCGCGCATCTCGGCGAGGCTGCGCTGGTCCAGGACCTCGGCGATCGCCTGCCGGACCTCCAGCATCAGGTGTCGGACTTGGCATGTCGCCTCGTTGCAGTCTTCACAGCGCTGATACTGGGTGCGGCTGGCGCAAGGAATGGGGGCGAGTGGTCCGTCGAGCACGCGCACGACATGGCCGATCTTGATTTCATCCGCCGGCCGCGCCAGGCGATAGCCGCCCTCCTTGCCCTTGCGGCTCTGGACGAAACCGGCATTGCGCAATTCGCCGAGGATGGCGTCGAGAAACTTCTTCGGGATGTTGTTTCCGGTGGCGATGTCGCCAACGAAGGCGAGCTGTCCAACCGGCAGCTGCGCAAGATGTACGAGCGCCTTAAGGCCGTACTTGCCCTTTTTCGTGAGCATAGACCGAATGTTTCTCTGTCATGCGATGGCGCAAGACCATCGGTTGCGAAACGCCTGGCGTGCGTCCCCGCCGCGTCCAAGCTTGCATGACACATAATTTCTAGTGACATGATATACAAGCCAGTTGCTGTTGATTTTGCTTGGTTTTCAAGCCGTGGCAGCGATTTTGGGCCAAGCTTGTGACGCCGAGGACACAGAAACACCGCTCGCACGCATCGGAGCATCTGGCCCGACGCCGCGAGCGATCGCAAGGGTACGGGGGGTATCGTCGCTCATCTCGTCAACTCCCTATGTCCATAAGAATACTATAGTTACCCGCGGAGACAGGGAATCAGGTTCCAATTCGTCGGCTGTTTGAGGCATGGATTTTTAAGCCGGTGGGCTGATGGGGAATTCCAGTGCGTGCCGATTGTGCTCGGTCGCAAACCGGTCAGCGTTGAAGCCTGATCTGCAAGGTTTTTGGCGCCACCTGCTGCACGGCCCGCCGCAGCCGCTCGATCCGCTCGCCAGCCACTAGCCGACAGCTTTTTTCCACCAAACCTGCCGCTGTTGGAAGGATTTAACTCTACAAGAACGATAGAATTAGATGACTATGCGGGGCTATCCGGTTTTCTCTTTTGAAGGAGCCCTTTCATGTCCATCATTTCACGGCGCATCGTTCTCCTGTCCTCGGCAGCCCTGGCAGGCGCCGCCTTCCTCGGCCCGGCCGAGGCGCAAGACCTCAAGATCACCATCGGCTACCAGACGGTGGTCGAACCTTCGAAAGTGCCGCAGGCAGACGGCGTCTATGAGAGCACGACCAAGGCGGCCATCGACTGGCGGAAGTTCGATTCCGGCGCCGACGTGATCGCCGCCGTCGCTTCCGGTTCGGTCGATATCGGCTATGTCGGATCGAGCCCGCTGGCGGCGGCCGCCAGCCGCGAGCTTCCCATCCAGACCATTTTCATCGTCGGCCTGATCGGTGAGTCCGAGGCGCTTGTCGCCCGCAACGGCGCCGGCATCGAAAAGGTCGCCGACCTCGCCGGCAAGAAAGTGGCCGTGCCCTTCGTCTCGACGACGCATTACAGCCTGCTTGCCGCGCTGAAGCATGAAGGCGTCGATCCGAAGTCGGTCGAAATCCTCAATCTCAGGCCGCCGGAGATCGCAGCGGCCTGGGCGCGGGGCGACATAGACGCGGCCTATGTCTGGGATCCGGCGCTCGGCCAGATCAAGACGTCCGGCAAGGTTGTGGTGGACTCCTCGCAGGTCGCCGCCTGGGGCGCCCCGACGTTCGACGCCTGGATCGTGCGCACCGATTTTGCCGAGAAGAACCCGGAAGCGGTGCGCGACTTCGTCAAGGTGACTGGTGCGGCCTATGCCGAGTTCCTGGCCAAGCCGGACGCCTGGTCGGTGTCGTCGCCACAAGCGGCAAAGATCGCCAAGCTCACCGGCGCCAAGCTGGACGACGTGCCGCTGCTGCTCAAGGGCTATGTCTTCCCTACGCTCGGAGAGCAGGCCTCGGAGAAATTCCTCGGCGGTGGCACGGTCAAGGCGGTCGAGGCGACATCCGCCTTCCTCAAGGAGCAGGGCAAGGTCGACGCCGTGCTGCCGGATTACTCGAAATACGTATCGTCGAAATATGTCAGCGAGGCGCTTGCCTCGAACTGACGCCAAACGCGCGCGGTTCTCCTTCCCTGACGCCGCGTGCTGTCTGCCCCGAACCGCTGACGAGGAGCGGCTTCGGGGCAGGCGGATTCTCTTCAAAGGTTCTGCGAGGCCATATGACGCATCTCGTGCTCGACAAAGTCTCTGTCCACTATGACGGCCAGCCGGCCGTCGAGCGCGTGTCGCTCGACGCCGCCAAGCACGACTTCGTCGTTCTGGTCGGCCGCTCCGGCTGCGGCAAGACCTCACTGCTCAATGTTGCCGCCGGTCTGGTCGAGCCGGTGCGCGGCATCGCCACGATTGACGGCAGGCCGATCACCGCGCCCGGCTCGGACCGGGCCGTCGTGTTCCAGAGCGATGCGCTGTTTCCGTGGCTGACCGCGCGGGAAAATGTCGCCTTTGCTCTCAGGCTGCGCGGTGTGCGGCCGGACGAGCGGTCGCGGCGCGCCGACGAGCTGCTCAGGCTGGTGAAGCTCGAGGGCGTCGGCGACAAGCATATCTGGGAGCTTTCCGGCGGCATGCGCCAGCGCGTCGGGCTGGCCCGCGCTCTCGCCGCCGAACCGCAATTCCTGCTGCTCGACGAGCCGCTAGGCGCGCTCGACGCGCTGACGCGCGAGCGCATGCAGACGACGCTGCTCGATCTGTGGACCGCAAGCCATGTCGGCGTGCTGATGGTCACGCATGGCATCGAGGAAGCGCTGGTGCTCGCCACCCACATCGTGGTGCTGGCGCCCGGGCCGGGCCGGGTGGTGCGGACTTTCGAAACCGGCTTCAGCCGGCGCTATGCGGCCGGCGAGCCAATCCGCGCCATCAAGGCCGATCCGGCCTTCGCGGCATCCCGCGGCGAGCTGACCGACGCGATCTTCGAGGGAGAGGCGGCATGACCGTCTCCTCCTACACGGAACGGCCAATTGCCAACACCGGCGCCAAGGCCGACAAGACCGACGCCTTGTCGGTGCCGTGGTCGCAGCCGCAGCCAAAAAGGGGCCGGGTTTCGGCACGCGTGGTCAGCACTGTCACCATTCTGGCCGTGCTGGCGGCGTGGGCGCTGTCGGCTCGCCTGCAACTGGTGTCGCCGGTCTTTCTACCGTCGCCTGCTGCCGTCTGGACCAAGTTCATTGCCGTCGCCGGCGACGGTTTTGTGGACGCGACGCTCGTCCAGCATATCGTCGCCAGCCTGGGCCGCGTGTTCGCGGCACTGGTCGCGGCCGTCATCGTCGGCGTCCCCGTCGGGTTGGCAATCGGCACCAGCGTGATAGGCCGCGGCATCTTCGATCCGCTGCTGGAATTCCTGCGGCCGATCCCGCCGCTCGCCTATCTGCCGCTGGTCATCATCTGGTTCGGCATCGGCGAGCCGTCGAAGATCCTGGTGATCGCCATCGCCATGCTGGCACCGGTCGCGCTGTCGACTGCTTCGGGCGTTCGCGGCGTCTCGCAGGAACGCGTCAACGCGGCCCGTTCGCTTGGCGCGACGCGGGCGCAGGTCATACGGCATGTGATCCTGCCCAGCGCCCTGCCCTCGATCCTGACCGGCCTGCGCATCGCGCTTGGCGCCGGCTGGTCAACGCTGGTCGCCGCCGAACTGGTGGCGGCGACGCGCGGGCTTGGCTTCATGATCCAGTCGGCCGCCCAGTTCCTCGTCACCGACGTGGTGGTGATGGGCATCCTGGTGATCGCGGCCATCGCCTTCGTGCTCGAATTCATCATCCGCAGGCTCGAGCGCGCGCTTGTTCCATGGGCAGGACGGGAGTGAACAAAGGAGAGACAGTGATGGACCATTCCACCGCAACGCTATTTGCCTTTCTAGGCAGCCGGCTTCGCCTGATCCAGGCCAGGGAAAAACAGCCGGCCGAGGACGAGCCCAGATCGCCAGTCCCCGTCCAATTGGACGCCGAGCGCAGCCGCCTGCCGCCGCGAGACGAAGGCTTCTACTGGGCCTGGCAGTATTGGTCACAGTGAACGGCGCCTACGCGGCCTCTGCGCCATCTGATCTGACCCCTGCACCCGGTCCAGGCCCGAGGGCATGCTTTGGGGCGCCGGCTCAACCGCCCGAACGGTTCGCCCACACCAATCCCACCAGCCCGACCAGCGCGGTGACGATGCCGATATAGAGCCATTGCGACTGGCCGGTCATGAAGCTGCCGCCGACGAGGCCGATGCCTTGCAGCGACCAGAGCGCGCCGATGGCGATCACAATTAGCGCCAGCAGATTCTTGACCAATCTCGTCACCGGAACTTCCTTTCCAAGTCGATCGTCGATTGCGCCATGACCGCGATGCAAGAGCGAAAAGGAAGCGATCCTATCGCGCTCACCTGATCTTGCACCTTGTCGCCTGATCTTGCCGAGGACATCTCGAACATCAGCGCGAACATCATCAAAGTTCCGCACTAGTCTGATGGAAAACCTCTGACAGATTGTTTCGCACCGACTCCAAACGTGTAACGTTGCCATGGAACCGACAGATCCCTGCCGCATTTGTCGCCTCATTCCGCCCTAACGGCTTTGGGTCTGTCAATGGAGCCCATTCCCCACAAATGAAGAAATCCAACCAGACCGCGCTTGTCGCGGCGACGATCGCGGCTGGCCTGATGGTCGGCGCATCCGCCTCCCCTGCCGCCGCTCAATGCGGCCGCGCCTCCTGGTACGCGCTGCATTCGAAGACCGCTTCCGGCGAGCGGATGAACCCGTCGGCACTGACCGCCGCGCACCGCACCTTGCCTTTCGGTACAAAGCTGAAGGTCACCAACCGCAACAACGGCCGCAGCGTCGTCGTGCGCATCAACGACCGCGGCCCGTTCATCAAGGGCCGCGTGATCGACCTGTCGAAGGGCGCCGCCAGGCGGCTCGGCTTCATCAGCTCGGGCCATACGTCCGTGTGCACGGCCCGCGTGTGACATTCCACGTCTGAGATATGCCGTCCGGTCTCGCGGACGGACGGCCGCGCTGCCCCTTTTCGCCCCATGCTCTCCCCGCGCCTTCGCAGTCGCACAATAAGCCGGCTCTCGCCGTTCCAAGCCAATTTTCAACGCCTTGGACGAAAGGACGAGTATAAATCACGTCACTTGACGTATTGCATTGCAGCAATTTGTTGTTAACGTCGCCGCGAGACATCTAAGGCTCGGCGCTGCCCGTCGTCCCTTCGGTCGCAGCAGCGGGGTTCTCGATGTTCTACCAGCTCTATGAATTGAACCACGCCGCCCTGCAGCCGGCCCGCCTTTATGCAGATGCGGTGCGGATGTTCTATACCAATCCGCTCAATCCGTTTGCTCACACATCCTGGGGCCGCTCGGTCGCGGCAACGGCCGAATTGTTCGAGCGCACGACGCGCCGCTACAGCAAGCCGCAATTCGGCCTGACCAAGACCGTGGTCGACTGGAAAAGCGTCGACGTCACCGAAAAGACAGTGTGGTCGCGGCCGTTCTGCAATCTGCTCCGTTTCGAGCGGGCGGTTCCCGCCGGCCGCCGGCCCGATCCGAAGCTGCTGATCGTGGCGCCGATGTCGGGCCACTATGCGACGCTGCTGCGCGGCACGGTCGAGGCGATGCTGCCCCATGCCGACGTGCACATCACCGACTGGGTCGACGCCCGCATGGTGCCGCTCAGCGACGGCAGCTTCGACCTCGACGACTATATCGACTACATCATCGACATGCTGCATGCGCTGGGCCCCGACACCCATGTCATGGCGGTGTGCCAGCCCTCGGTGCCGGTGCTGGCAGCGGTGGCGCTGATGGAAACGCGCGGCGACCCGTTCGTTCCCTCGACGATGACGCTGATGGGCGGGCCGATCGATACCCGCCGCAATCCGACCGCGGTCAATCTTCTGGCCGAGGAAAAGGGCATCGACTGGTTCCGCGACAACGTCATCATGCAGGCGCCATGGCCGGTGCCGGGCTTCGGCCGTGAGGTCTATCCCGGCTTCCTGCAGCTTTCGGGCTTCATGAGCATGAATCTCGACCGCCACATCATCGCCCACAAGGACTTCTTCATGCATCTGGTGAAGCATGATGGCGACAATGCCGAGAAGCACCGCGACTTCTACGACGAATATATGGCGGTGATGGATCTGACGGCGGAGTTCTACCTGCAGACGGTCGATACCGTGTTCGTCCGCCACGCTCTGCCCAAGGGTGAAATGACGCATCGCGGCGTGGCCGTCGATCCGTCAGCGATCCGCAATGTCGCCCTGTTCACGGTCGAGGGCGAGAACGACGACATTTCCGGCCTCGGCCAGACCCAGGCCGCGCACGACCTCTGCGTCAACATCCCTGCCGACAGGCACGCCCACTACATGCAGCCGGCGGTCGGCCATTACGGCGTCTTCAACGGCTCGCGTTTCCGTTCCGAAATCGTGCCACGCATCGTCGACTTCATCACCAGCTATGGCCGCCAGACCCGCGTTGCAGTGAAGCCGAAGCTGGTCCGCACCGCCAAAAAGTAAGAATGTATCTTATGAGGCCCGGATGGTAGCAGCCGCTCAAATCGACCTGTTGCACAATAGCCGCGCTTTCGGCCGTGCCGGTAACCATGTCGCAAATCTGGCCGTTCGTATAATTGACGGGACTGTGAATCGCCCTTAACGTTTCGTTAACAACAAGGGACGAGGGGGACAATGATTTCCTCACCAATGGCGAGAAAGGTGCGCGTGTGCGCACTCGCAGGGCTGGTACTTGCGGCAGGCTGGTCGACGGCGGCTTCGGCGGCCGGACCAATGGCAACCGGCGGCCCGACATCGCAGCCGATCGGCCATTACGATTTCTGCAAGACCAATCCGGCCGAATGCTCGATCCGCCCGGGCGATCTCTCTCCCGCCACCATGACCGGCTCGCTCTGGCGCAAGATGCTCAGCGTAAACGCCAAGGTCAACGCCTCGGTCAAGCCGATAAGCGACTTCGACATCTACGGCAAGGACGAGGTCTGGGCCTATCCGGTCAAGGGTGTTGGCGATTGTGAGGACTATGTCCTGGAAAAGCGTCGCGAATTGAACCGCCTGGGCGTGTCTTACGCCGATCTTCTGGTGACCGTGGTGCGCAAGCCCGACGGCGAGGGCCATGCGGTGCTGACGGTACGCACGAGCAAGGGCGACTACATCCTCGACAATCTGGACGAAAAGGTCCGCTCATGGGACCGGACCGGCTACCGCTTCCTCAAGCGGCAGGCGATCGACAATACCGGCCGCTGGGTCTCGATCCGTGATGGCCAGCAGGTTCTGGTCGGCGCGGTTCAGTAGCAGGCGATCACTTCGGCTGCTTCAAAGCGGCGCGGATCGATGCAGTGATGCGGCGAAGCTCGGCTTCGTCGAGTTTTTCGATGTTCTCGGCCAGAAGATTGGCAAGCTCGGTGGCAGCGGGGTTGAGGCCCGACGTGTCGAGCTTCACCCGCGGGTGCGAGGTCTCGGCCAGCCGCGCGAGTTCCTCCGCATCGTCCCATATGACATTGAAATAGCCGATGATCTTCTGGATCAGCGTCCAGGTCGGCGCGCCGCGGCGGCCATGCTCCAGCGCCGACAGATAGGCGGCACTGACACCGATCGCCTCGGCCATCGCCTTTTGGCTGACGCCGCGTTCACTTCGCAGCGCGCGAAGCTTTTCGCCAAACGGGGTCACAAGTTCGTCCTCATGCGCGCGCCCGTCGCAGGCGGACATAGAGCGCGCCCGAGCCGCCATGGTTGCGGGCGGCATGGTCGTGGCTGGAGACGAGCGGCCTGAATGCTGGGGTCGCCAGCCAGGCCGGCACGGCGCGGCGCAACACACCGTCGCCGCCCGACGAGGAACCCTTGCCGGTGATGACCAGCACGTAGCGGATGCCGCCGGCATGCGCCCGGTGCAGGAAGGAGAACAATAACGAATAGGCTTCGTCCTGGGTCAGGCCGTGCAGGTCGACGCGGCCTTCGATCGGCAACCGCCCCTTCGACAGCTTTTCCAGCGTCGGTTCATCGAGCGCATGCGAAACGTGCTGCGTCTTTGCTTTCGCCACCGCAGCCGGAGCCATGGCCTGGGCACGCGGTGGCGGCTTCGTGTCATCGCCGATTTCAGGGCCGACTTCAGGGTCGATGTCGGGACTGGTGACGGCGGTCCTGCCCTTCAGCGGCTTGGCCGTTCGCGCCACCAGGTTCCACAGGACCCGGTCGTCCTCGCTCAGCCTGTCGATGCGCCGGGTCATCGCCTCGCTCCCGGAACAAGCAGACGCGGCAGCAGCGCATAGAAGTCGGCAGGATTGCGGACGACGCCGGCGATCTCGCCAGCCGCATGTCCCGTTCCGGCGAACAAATCGCCGCGGGCCGGGCCGGTGATGGCCGAGCCGGTGTCCTGCGCGATCATCAAACGCCGGAACGGCTTTCCGTCGAAGGCGTTCAGCGACGGCGCGTCGATGTAGAACGGCGTGCCGAATGTATGCAGCAGACGGTCGACAGCGACGGAGCGGCCCGGCGTCAGCGGCACCTTGGCGGCCGCGATCGGCCCGAGTGTCGGATCGTCGACCCCCATCTCGCTGAGGGAAATCTCGCGGAAAAAAATATAGGAGCGGTTGCGCCACAGGATCTCGTCGATGCGATCCGGATGCGCTTTGAACCAGGCGCGGATCGACTGCATGGTCACCGCTTGCAGCGGGATTTCGCGTAGCTCACTCAGAATCTTGCCGGCGCCGGTAAAGCGCTGGCCGGATTTGGCGGCATAGGTGACGCGGCAAAGCCGGCCGTCGGTCATGGTAAGCCGGGCAGAACCCTGCACATGGATGAAGAAGGCGTCGACCTTGTCGGCGAGCCAGGCGATTTCCAGGCTCCTGTCTGCAAGCGCGCCGCGCTCGATCTCGCCGCGGTCGAAATATTCGACCGGTCCGTCGGGCGTGTCGCGGCCGAAGGCGAGATAAGGGTCCATGCCGGGCGGCCGGTTGGCGTCGCCGATATCGACGAGATCGGCCGGGCGCGACAGCAGCGGCACCGTAAATCGTTCGGTTCGCACCGGTGAAGCGTCGACCACGGGTTCATAGAAGCCGGTTACCAGGCCGGCGCCACCGCTTTCCGCTTCTATGCGTGCCGGAACGAAATGATGCTCGAAGAAAGCGCGGGCTTGCGCTCGGTCGGCTGGCGCAACCGTGCGGGCTGCAGCGTAGGCTCCCGTGAAGGCATCGAAGTCGACGCCGAGCCCCCCGGAACGATAGGGTTTTGTCAGGACATGAAAGGCCGAACGCCTGAAAGCAGCGAACGCTGCCAGATGGTCGTCCCCGTCCCAGCCGGGCAGATCGTCAAAGGATTTTTCGTTGAAAGCCTGAGAAAGCGACACCACAGGCCCCGCCGCCGTCAGTTCAGTCTTCTTCTTCGGTGGCGACGAGCTTCCAGTTCGGATCGCGCGAGCGCGTGTCGCGGGCGAAGGTCCAGACATCCTTGACTTCGGCGACGGTCTCGGGATCACCATCGATGACTGCGCCGGCCTTGTCGCGCGTCGCCGAAATCAGCTCGCTGACGATGCGCAGCGTGATATGCGCCTCGCCGCCCTTCATCTCGGCGGAAACGATGTCGGCCTTGTCGATGCCGACGAAGGAAGACTGGATCTTTTCCGATTTCGCCTCGCGGTCGCCGATGGCCGCGACAAAGCCGTCATAGACCTCGCGTGACAACAGGTTCTTGAGCGTCTTGCGGTCGCCATCGGCATAGGCCATGACGATCATCTCATAGGCCATCTTGGCGCCGTCGACGAAGGTCTTGGGGTCGAATGACGGATCATTGTCCTTGATCGTGCGCAAGCCCTTGTTGAGATCGGTGTCCGGCTTGGCGAAGGCGTCGATCGCCGCATAGGCGTCGACTGGCGGCTCTCCCGGCGCCCGCTTGCGCGGCAGCGAGACCACATTCTCGGATTTCTGGGCTGCGTCCTCGCGCGTTCGGTTCGCCGCATAGGGGTCGAAGGGCGGGCGCTCGCTGCCGGTGCGGCGGCCGAGCACATTGCGCAGCTGGAAAAAGATCACAACCGCCGCAATCAGAAAGAAAATCGTGCCGAAGTCGAAGAATCCCATATCTTCCGCCAATCAATCCCTACTCCGGCCGGACCACCGGCCTAACAATGCCGCGGTCGCATAGCGTTCAACATTCAAAGCATATAGAACGCAAGGTGCAATCATTCAAATCAAAGGCAGGCATACCTATCTAAAAGGTCCAGTGCCAGCGGCGATTGCTCGCCGGCCGGCAAAACATGGAAACGATCGGTCACGATTTGCGTATTTCGCTGCTTCCCCTGTTCATCCTCGCACTTCCGCTGCTGGAGATCGCCGGCTTCGTCGTCGTCGGTCGCCAGGTCGGCGCCCTGGCGACGGTCGGCCTGGTGCTGGCGTCGAGCATCGCCGGCGCGATGTTGCTGCGATATCAGGGTTTCGGCGTCATGGCACGGGTCCGTGCCGAGATGGATGCCGGTCACGATCCAAGCCGTCAGCTCGCGCATGGCGCCATGATCGTTCTGGCGGCGATCCTGCTCATCATTCCCGGCTTCATAACAGACATTTTCGGCATTCTGCTGTTCCTGCCGCCGGTGCGTGACCTTGCCTGGCGCCTGTTGAAAGGCCGCATTGTGCTCGCGACCAATTTCGGCACCGGTGGGTACCGGGCAAAGCCGCGCGACAAGACCATCGATCTTGACGACAGCGACTATTCGCGCGGCGACGATCACGGGCGCGGACCGGATTCTCCATGGCGCCGCCTCAAGGACGACTGAAGCGCGTCGCGTTGAAGCGGATTCAAATCGAAGCGCTTTAAGCCTTCGTTTTTATGCATGTCGTTGTCACAAAACCGCTGCGCACCCTCGGGTCACGCCCGAGGACATGTTTTTGAGCGACATGCACCGGGAGCGGCGAAGCGGAGGGTCGGCAAACCTTGTCTTGTCATGCCGACCATGGTAGCGAACGCCCGATTTCAATCCGGTCAGCTACGCTGCCCAGGCAAAAGGACAAGGCTTATGGCCAGCAAAGACGACGCGCCGACCGGCGCGGCCAATGGCAACGGCAACGCGGCGCAGCCTTCCCTCAACGTGCTCGCCCAATATGTGAAGGATCTTTCCTTCGAAAGCCCCGGCGCGCCGAACTCGCTGCGCGGCCGAGACAAGGCCCCCGGCATTGCCATCAACGTCAATGTCAACGCCAACCCGCTTTCGGACAAGCAGTTCGACGTCAATTTGACGCTGAACGCCAAGGCGTCCTTCGATCAGGAAGTGCTGTTCAACGTCGAGCTGGTCTATGGCGGCGTGTTCGCCATCAGCGGTTTCCCGCAGGAGCATATGCTGCCGCTGCTGTTCATCGAATGCCCACGGCTCTTGTTCCCGTTCGCCAGGCAGATCATCGCCGAGGCGACGCGCAATGGCGGCTTCCCGCCCCTGATGCTCGACCCGATCGATTTCGCGCAAATGTTCCAGCAGAAGCTGGCCGAGGACCAAGCCGCCGGCAAAGTGCAGGCGAGCTGAGGCGGTTGTAGAGCAGACATTAAGGCCCGGCTTCGCGCCGGGCTTTTTTGTTTTGAGACGAGCTCCTCGATCCTGATAGGTTGGAAGGCGATTGGCAGCAACCGTCGCTAGTCCCTCTCAGCGGCCAATTCAGTGGCAAATCGCGAACGAACCACCCCCTCCCTTCGTCATCCTAGGGGCGGAGCAAGGAGCGAAGCGACGCGGCGCAGACCCTGGGATCCATGCCGTTACCTCGCGGCAGTACGCGGCCGACCAGAACCGAGTGCTACCACCCGATTCCACGAAAAAGCTCGAACCACTCCGGATTGGTCTTCTCGATCAGCTCGATCTTCCATTGGCGCGGCCAGCGCTTCAGCGATTTCTCGCGCTGGATGGCGTCACTAATGTCGAAATGCTCCTCGTACCAGACCAGACGCTGCACGAGGTAGCGGCTGGTGAAGCGCGAGCCTTCGCCAGATATGTGCTCCGGCATGCGGCGGCCGAGATCATTGGTGACGCCGATGTAGATCGTGCCGCGCTTCTGGCTTGCGGTCATATAGGCATAGCCGGTCATGATTGAAGGGTAGCTGGCGCCGTTGCGGAGACAAGCGTCGTTCTGAGCCGCTGCATTCTTCGGCAGATGTAACGGCATGGATCCCAGGGTCTGCGCTCCGCTTCGCGTCGCTCCGCCCTGGGATGACGAAGGGAGGGGTGTTTCAGCTAATCTCGAGGGTTTGCGATTTGCCAGGAACTGAACCATCAACGTCCGCACGCCGATCAGCTTCCAACCCTTCAAAATCACTATGCCGCGGAACTTGCTTCCGGGGCGACGCTCAACCAGAGCGCCTTTTCGCCCAGCGTGGCGACCATGCTGGCGTGCGCGGTGCGGTCTGCATCGGTCAGACGAGACGGCAGCGCTATCGGCCGCACGCCGATGCTGATGTCGATATCGTCGACATTTCTCCTGCCGCCGGCCGGCGCCGTGGCACTGTCGAGGATCAGCGCTGCCTGCTTACCGCCGATGAGCTCGATATAGACCTCGGCCAGCAATTCAGAATCGAGCAGCGCGCCGTGCTTGGTGCGACGGGCATTGTCGATGCCGTAACGCCGGCAGAGCGCGTCCAGCGAATTCGGCCCCATCGGATGCTTGCGGCGCGCCAGCGCCAGCGTGTCGACGACAAGCCCGGGGTCAACGACAGGATGGCCCAGCCGCCCAAACTCGACATTGAGGAAGGCGATGTCGAAAGTGGCATTGTGGGCGACCAGCTTGGCGCCGTCGATGAAGGCAAGGAATTCCTCGGCGATGTCGCTGAAGGTGGGCTTGCCCATGAGATCGGCGGCGCTGATGCCATGCACGGCCTGCGCCTCCGCATGAATCGGTCGTCCTTGCGGATTGATGTAGTGGTGAAAGGTGCGGCCGGTCGGGAACCGATTGACCAGCTCGATGCAGCCAAGCTCGATGACGCGGTCATCGCGGAAATCGAGTCCGGTGGTTTCCGTATCGAAGATGATCTCACGCATCGAATCAGTCCGTTGGTTCCGGCGTCATTCTAGCCGAATCACGATGGGAACAAAATGGCAACAGGGAATGTCGGCTGCAAGCCTCTTAATCGGGCCCGGCTGGCTTATCCCCGGCTAGTTCGGCAACGATCGCATTGACCGCCGCGCGTGCCGCATCAAAACCCTGTCCGGTGTCGATGACAAAATCGGCTTGGCTGCGCTTTTCGGCGTCGGGAACCTGCCTTGCCAGGATCGACGCCAGTTTCTCCTCGCTCATGCCCGGCCGCGCCAGCACGCGGGCGCGCTGGATTTCGGGCGAGGCGGTGACGACCACGACCTTGTCGACGCGGTCGCGGCCGCCGGTTTCGAACAAAAGCGGGATATCGAGAACGACAAGCGACGCGCCGGCGGCGCGATTGCCGGCCAGGAAGGCGTCGGCGTCGGCGCGGACCAGCGGGTGGATGATCGCTTCCAGCCGTTTCAGCGCGGCAGCATCGCCGAGCACCCGCTCGGCCAGTTTTGTGCGATCGACCGAACCGGATTTGGTGGTTCCGGGAAAAGCCGCCTCCACCAGCGGGGCCGCCTTGCCGGCGTAGAGGCGATGCACCGCCTCGTCCGAATCGTGGACGGGCACACCCGCCTCGGCAAACATCTTTGCCGTGGTCGACTTGCCCATGCCGATCGATCCGGTGAGACCGAGCACGATCATGCCTTCTACTCCTTGGCACCGAGATCAGCGACGATCATCTGCCGCAATTCGGCAGTGACCTCCGGCCTGATGCCGAACCAGCGCTCGAAGCCTGGCACCGCCTGGTGCAGCAGCATGCCGAGCCCGTCGACGGTCCTCAGGCCCCGCGCTTTGGCTGCGGCCAGCAATGGCGTTTCCAGAGGCACATAAATAATGTCGGTGACGATGGCATGGTCCGGCAGCCTGGCCGGGTCGGCTGACAGGCCTTCATTGCCGTGCATGCCGAGCGCCGACGTGTTGACCAGCAGGCCGGCATCGGCAAGCAGCTCGCCGGTCGCAGCTATGCCGTGGGCCGAGATCCCGGCGCCGAAACGGTCTCGCAGTTCCTCGGCCCGGGCGAGCGTCCGGTTGACGATGCGGATGTCGGCAACGCCGCGCTCGATCAGCGCCTGGATGACCGCGCGGGAGGCGCCGCCGGCGCCGAGCACCACGGCCGGGCCATTGTCTGCCCAGCCGGGCGCATGCTCGTCCAGATTGGCGGCAAAGCCATGGCCGTCGGTGTTGCCGCCCCACAAAGTTCCGCCCTCGAACCACAGCGTGTTGACTGCGCCGATCTCTTCGGCCGCATCGTCGCGGTGCGTTGCCAGCGCGAAGGCGGCCTCCTTGTGCGGGATGGTGACGTTGCCGCCACGGTAGCCATTCGCCTCGAGCGTGTTGACGAATTCGGCAAAATCGCCTGGCGCGACGTCGATAGCCCGGTAGCTGCCGTCGATCCCGTATGTCGCCAGCCAATAGGAGTGGATATTGGGCGACCGGGAATGGGCGACCGGATGGCCGGTGACGAAAGCCTTTTTCGATGCCTCAGCCATCGATGGCTCCGAGGTCACGCAGCTTGGCCAGAACGGGCAGAAGCGGCAGGCCGACAATGGTGAAATAGTCGCCCTCTATTCTTTCGAACAGCTGGATGCCTTCGCCTTCGATCTGGTAGGCGCCGACGCTGGACAGCGCCTTGACGCCGACGCGCGCCAGATGGCGACCGATGAAGGCCGGATCTAGCTTGCGCATGGTCAGGCTGGCAATGCCGACATGCCGCCACAGAACCGCGCCGTCGCGGGCCAGCACCACGGCGCTGTTGAGCTGATGGGTCTTGCCCGACAACGCCAAGAGATGTCGGCGCGCGGCTTCCATGTCGGCCGGCTTGTGGAACACCTCGTCGCCGAGTGACAGCGTCTGGTCGCAGCCGAGCACCAGGGCGCCGGGCTTTCGCTCGCTGACCTCCGTGGCCTTGGCCTCGGCGAGCACCAGGGCGACGTCCTCGGGCGAAATACCGCTGCCCTGCAGGGGCGCCTCAAGCGCGCGCTCATCGACGTCCGCCGGGACCGCCTCGATGGCAACGCCGGCATTGACGAGCATCGCCTTACGGAACGGACTGCCTGAGGCAAGGGTGATTTTCTCGGTCATGGTTTTTCGTCCGGTTTCTGGCACCGACTAGGGTGTTGAGATTCAGGTCAGGCCGAGTCGAAAATGGTGGCTTCCGAGAACCGGAGCGGAGCGTACTTTCGTACGTGAGCACCGGAAGCGCAGGAAGCCGCGATTTGCAGGCCGGCATCACCTGAATATCGACGCCCTAGCGCGTCTTTCCCCGCAGGGCAACGATCGCCGCCGCCGTCTCCTCGATCGAGCGGCGGCTGACGTCGATCATCGGCCAGCCATGTCGGGTGCAGATCTGGCGGGCGTAGGCGAGTTCCTCGGTGATCGCGGCCCGGTCGACATAGTCCGTCGGCTCGTAGGCGCTGGTATTGCCGAGAATGCGGTTCTGGCGGACCTGCGAGATGCGTTCCGCGGTGGCAATCAGCCCGACGATCAGCGGCGTCCTGGCGTTGACCAGGCTTTCCGGCACCGGCACGCCGAGCACGATCGGGATGTTGGCGGTCTTGATGCCGCGATTGGCGAGATAGATGCTGGTCGGCGTCTTCGAGGTGCGCGAAATGCCGACGAGCACAATGTCGGCGTCATCCATATTGGCGGGCAGCTGGCCGTCATCATGCTCCATGGTGAAGTTGAGCGCATCGATGCGGCGAAAATATTCGGCGTCGAGAACATGCTGGGCGCCGACGCGGCGCCCGGCCGGCGTGCCGAGATAGGACTGGAAGACGGTCAGCACCGGTTCCAGCACGGAAACGCAAGGCAGGCCCATAGCCGCGCAGCGTTCGTCGATGCCGCGGGCGAGGTTCTGGTCGACCACCGTATAAAGGATGATGCCCGGTTCCTCCTCGATGTCCTCGAACACTTTCGTCACCTGCTTCTCGGTGCGGATGAGCGGATAGATATGCTCGATGGCGCGCGCATCCTTGTATTGCGCGGAAGCTGCGCGGCCGGCCGCCAGCAGCGTTTCACCGGTGGCATCGGAAATCAGGTGGAGGTGAAAGAAGCTCTGGGGTTTGTTCACAGGGTTCGTTCCAAGCTGTGGGCCGATGTGGATAAGGTCGGTCGGAAGATCGGCCGGTTCGGGGCGACTGTATCAGATGCCGGTTTGTCCACAATTCGATGCGCTGTCGGCTTCGTCGGGCGGTTGGGGACAAATCCGGGGACGGGCTTTTTCGACTCCGCCCTATCCACAGACCGATTTTCTTTGCGCGGGCGGCAAGGCATTGACTCCAGTCGGAAATTTTCAACTGTCCCCAATCCCCTCCTATCCGGCAGAGGAAGCACGCGACAATATGCTGGCTGGTCTTTTTCGGGGCAAAGCGGGACAGGAGACAACCACCGATACCAACAGACTCTTAGAATCATAAGATTCCTAGAAATAGAATATTTAATTATAGAGAAGCCTGGAGAGGCGAGCGCTGGATGCCTGAAAACCGGATCATGCTGGACGTGTTGAAGGGCGAAGCGGTGTTTCCGCCGCCGCTCTGGATGATGCGCCAGGCCGGACGCTATCTGCCGGAATATCGGGAGACGCGCAGGAGGGCCGGGTCGTTCCTCGATCTCTGCTATAGTCCCGATCTTGCGGTAGAGGTGACGCTGCAGCCGATCGAACGCTTCGGCTTCGATGCCTCGATCCTGTTTTCCGATATCCTTGTCGTGCCGCATGCGCTGGGCCGCGACGTGCGCTTCGAGGAAGGGCGCGGGCCGCTGTTGACGCCGATCTTGGCCACCGAGATTGCGGCTCTCGACGGCGAAACGTTTCACGTGAATCTCGAACCGGTCTATGAGACGGTCAGGCGATTACGGGCAAAACTGCCTGACGAGACGACGCTGATTGGCTTCTGCGGCGCGCCGTGGACGGTGGCGACCTATATGATCGCCGGCCATGGCACGCCTGACCAGGCGCCGGCGCGGCTGTTCGCCTATCGCGAGCCGGCGGCTTTCTTGCAGCTGCTGAAATTGCTTGCCGACCACTCGGCCGCCTACCTGATCCGCCAGATCGAGGCCGGCGCCGATGTGGTGCAGATATTTGACTCCTGGTCGGGCGTGCTCGACGACGTTTCTTTCGAGGCCTTTTGCGTCAGGCCGGTGGCCGAGATCGTCAGGCAGGTCCGGGCCGTCCATCCCGACGTTCCGATCATCGGCTTTCCCAAGGGCGCCGGCACCCATTACTTGAGCTATCGCCAGAAGACCGGCGTGACGGGGCTGGGGCTCGACTGGACCGTGCCGTTGACGACAGCCAAGGAACTGCAGCACGGCGGCGCCGTGCAGGGCAATCTCGATCCGTTGCGGCTGGTGGCCGGCGGCAAGGCTCTAGCCGACGGCATCGACGCAATTCTGAAAGCACTGGGTAATGGGCCGCTGATCTTCAATCTCGGCCATGGCATCACGCCGGAGACGCCGATCGCCCATGTCGAGGCGATGCTGAAATTGGTGCGGAGCGCATCATGACGATGATGGGAAAAGGCACTGTGGAAGGTGGCACTGGCGCAATGCGCCGCGCGGCATCTGCAATTGCCATTTTCCTCGTTTTGGCTGGGCTGCTGTTCTTGTTTGGGCCTGACGATTTTTATCCCTGGGCAAAGGCGATCCACGTCATCGCAGTCATTTCCTGGATGGCGGGCATGCTCTATCTGCCGCGGCTGCTGGTCTACCATGCCGATGCCGAGAAAGGCTCGATCCAGTCGGAAACCTTCAAGGTGATGGAGCGCCGGCTGCTGCGCGGCATCATCAATCCGGCCATGGTCATCACTTGGGCGTTTGGCCTGTGGCTTGCCTGGAAAGGCTTCGGTTTTCAGGGCGGCTGGCTGCATGCCAAGATCGCCGCGGTGCTCGGCCTCTCAGCCGTTCATGGCTATCTGGCCGGCGCGGTTCGTAGATTTGCCGAGGACCGCAACGAAAAGCCCGCGAAGCACTGGCGGATCGTCAACGAGATCCCCACATTGCTGATGATCGTCATCGTCGTGCTGGTTATCGTAAAGCCTTTCTGAGGCCTCGACGACCTGCAAAAGGCGGCTTGCTCTTTCAATCGGCCGACGATAAAAGACGGGTCTTCCTTCCCGTCATGCGCCGCCCCATTCATCGCTTCGGCCGCGCCCGGCATTTGTCGCATCCCGCCGATATTTTCCCCATACTTACTCACTCAGAGTCCGTCTAATGATGCAAGAAATGAAACTCACAGAGTTCAAGAACAAGAAACCGCCAGAGCTGATCGCTTACGCCGAATCGCTCGAGGTCGAGAACGCCAGCGTCATGCGCAAGCAGGAGCTGATGTTCGCCATCCTGAAGAGGCTGGCGACGCAGGATATCGAGATCATCGGTGACGGCGTGGTCGAAGTGCTGCAGGACGGTTTTGGCTTCCTGCGCTCTGCCAACGCCAATTACCTGCCGGGTCCGGACGACATCTATATTTCGCCGTCGCAGATCCGCCGCTTCTCGCTGAAGACAGGCGATACGGTCGAAGGCCCGATCCGCAGCCCGAAGGAGGGCGAGCGCTATTTCGCCCTGCTCAAGGTCAATACGATCAATTTCGACGACCCGGAAAAGATCCGTCACAAGATCCATTTCGACAATCTGACGCCGCTTTACCCGACCTCGCGGCTGAAGATGGAAATGGACGTTCCGACCTCGAAGGACATCTCGGCCCGCGTCATCGACCTGGTGGCGCCGCTCGGCAAAGGCCAGCGCGCCCTGATCGTGGCGCAGCCGCGCACCGGCAAGACAGTGCTGTTGCAGAACATCGCCCATTCGATCACCACCAACCATCCCGAATGCTACCTGATCGTGCTCTTGATCGACGAGCGGCCGGAAGAAGTCACCGACATGCAGCGCTCGGTGAAGGGCGAGGTAGTCTCCTCGACCTTCGACGAGCCGGCGGTGCGCCACGTCCAGGTCGCCGAAATGGTGATCGAGAAGGCCAAGCGCCTGGTCGAGCACGGGCGTGACGTCGTCATCCTGCTGGACTCGATCACCCGCCTCGGCCGCGCCTACAACACCGTGGTCCCGTCATCCGGCAAGGTGCTGACCGGCGGTGTCGACGCCAATGCCCTGCAGCGGCCGAAGCGCTTCTTCGGCGCCGCCCGCAACATCGAGGAAGGCGGTTCGCTGACCATCATCGCCACCGCGCTGATCGACACCGGCAGCCGCATGGACGAAGTCATCTTCGAAGAGTTCAAGGGCACCGGCAACTCGGAAATCGTGCTCGACCGCAAAGTGGCGGACAAGCGCATCTACCCGGCCATGGACATCCTCAAGTCCGGCACCCGCAAGGAAGACCTGCTGGTCGCCCGCCAGGACCTGCAGAAGATCTTCGTGCTGCGCCGCATCCTGGCGCCGATGGGAACCACCGACGCGATCGAGTTCCTCATCGACAAGCTGAAGCAGACCAAGACGAATGCGGATTTCTTCGATTCGATGAATACGTAAGAGGTAGGGCGCGGCGATCCTTCGCGCCCCCTCTGTCCTGCCGGACATCTCCCCACAAGGAAGATTGGCCGTCATGACTGATTTCGCCAACCATCAACTTTGCAAAAGGGACGCTGTCGGCGAAGCTGCCGATCTCCCCCCCAAAGTGGGGGAGATGTCCGGCAGGACAGAGGGGGGCGCCGTCCCTCCAGCGTTCCCGGTTCTGAGCACCTTTGCGCCTACTGACGATGTAACAGGCGCTCGAGTTCCTCAGCGCTCGTCACCACCGGCAGGCAGACCTGCCCCGTGCACAGCCACGCGCCCGCTTCGGTCGTTGGCGGCAGGACGCCGCCTGGCAGCACCGGCAGGTTCCCAGCCGCGCCGACCGGCACGATAGTGTCGATCCGGCGCGGGTCGGGATTTCGATTCGCAACCGGAACGAGCCCGGGATTCTCCGGGTCATCCACCAGCACCAGTTTCAACGGCTCGATTGCAAGGGCACAGGCGTTGACGACGCCGGCTTGGCCATAGGCCTGATGCGCCGCGCGGCCTGCAGCGTGTTCGGCAATCTTCCAGGTCTTTTCCTGCGATTCGAGATCGCCTGAAAGCGATGACAATCGAACCATGGCCTCGATGATCTGGCCGGTGGCCGACGGAATTGCTTCGTCGACATCGCCCCTGATACGGATCGGCACGTCGGCGCTGTCCGAAGCGGTCAGATAGTAGCCGGTGTCGTCATCGTCGCGATGCCATTGGTCGAGCTGCGCGATGAATTGGCCGGCCAGCTCGGCATAGCTCGATGTGCCGGTAGCCTCGAACAATGAGATCGCGGCGTTGGCCATGGCGGCGTAATCGCTCGACAGCGCAGGGAACAGCTTCTTTGCGCCGAGCATCGAATGCGGCAAACGGCCGTCTCGAGCAGCGCTGGCAATGGCGGCGAAAGCCTGTTCTGCCGCCTCGATCCAGTCGATCCGTTTCAGCGCGCGCCCGGCTTCGGCGAGAGCCGCGATGACCAAGCCGTTCCAGTCGGTCAGGATTTTTCCGTCCCGCCCGGGTCTGACGCGCTGCTCCCTGGCTGCCAACAGTTTCTCTTTCAACGGAGTGAGCCGATCGCGATCGGCCACGCTTTGCGTTTGCTGGGGTTGCGTCTGGTGGATGATTGGCTTGCCCTCCCAGCCATGCGGGCTGGAAAGCGTGAAGTATTTGAAAAACAAGGGCGAGTCATCACCGAGAGCGGTTTCTATCTCATCCTTGCTCCAGGTGTAGAACAACCCCTCCTCGCCTTCGCTGTCGGCGTCGAGGCTGGCGGCGAAAGCGCTGCCGTCGACGCGCATCTCGCGCAGGAGCCAGTCGACCGTCTCTTCGATTCGTATCCGGAACAATTCATTGCCCGATGCCGCATAGGCCCAATTGCATAGCCGGATGAGCTGCGCATTGTCATAGAGCATCTTTTCGAAATGCGGCACCAGCCATTCGGCATCGGTCGAGTAGCGGCTCAATCCGCCGCCGATATGGTCGTAGATCCCGCCCGCCAGCATCTTTTCGAGGCTGAGCAGCACGGCGTCGCGGTGAGACGTTGTGCCGTCGCGCAGCCACGACAGCCAAAGCGTCTGCATGAAAGGCGCGTTGGGGAATTTGGGCGCGCCGCGCAGGCCGCCGAGACCCCTGTCGATCATGCCGTAGATGCCTCGGGCAAGGTTCGCGAGCGTGTCGCGGTCTAGCACTGCCTTGGCATGCGTACCCGCCAGCCGCGCCTCGACATGCGTGGTCAGTCCGTCGGCGCTTTGGTTAACGCTTTCTTTCTTCTCACGCCACGCCTTGTCGACTGCCTCCAGCACCTGGACGAAGCCCGGCCGGCCGTAGCGTGTCTCACGCGGAAAATAGGTGCCGCCCCAGAAAGGCTTTCCGTCCGGCGTCAGGAACATGGTCAGCGGCCATCCGCCCTGCTCGCCCATCGAGGACAGTGCGGCCATATAGATCTGGTCGATATCAGGCCGCTCCTCGCGATCGACCTTGATATTGACGAAGAGACGGTTCATGACGGCGGCGACGTCGTCGTTCTCGAAGCTTTCGTGGGCCATGACATGGCACCAGTGGCAGGCAGCGTAGCCGACCGAGAGCAGGATTGGCCGCTCCAGCGCCTTTGCTTCGGCGAGCGACGCCGGCGACCATGCCCGCCAATGCACCGGGTTGCCGCTATGCTGCTGCAGATAGGGGCTGGCCTCTTCGGCAAGTAGATTTTGCGCGGGCAGATTTTGCGCGGGTAATGTCACGGTCGGGCACTCGGCGAATTGTCGATGAATAAGCGAAGCTAGGGCGGTTGTGCTGGGTCGGCAAATGATTTCAGGTGATTCCATCGTTGCCCTGTCGAGCGGCCGCCTGCCCGCCGGCGTTGCCGTGATCCGGATCTCCGGCCCGCAAAGTCGATTCGTGGTCGAAACGATCGCAGGTTCGATGGTTAAGGACCGCGTTGCGGCCTATCGCAAGTTCAGGGCGCCGGACGGATCGGTGCTCGACAGCGGCCTAGTCGTCTTCTTTGCCGGGCCTAGCAGCTTTACCGGTGAGGATATCGCGGAATTCCATGTCCATGGCGGCCGGGCCGTCGTGGCGAAGATGCTTGAGACGATCGCCGGCTTCGACGACGTCAGGCATGCCGAGCCGGGTGAATTCACCCGCCGCGCCTTCCTTAACGGCAAGGTGGATCTGGTCGAGACCGAGGCGCTAGCCGATCTCGTCAACGCCGAGACGGAGGCGCAGCGACGCTTTGCCGTGCTGAACGCTGAAGGCGTGCAGAGCGAGCTCTATCTCGGCTGGCGCCGTCGGCTCATCCATGCTCGGGCGATGATCGAGGCCGAGATCGATTTTGCCGACGAAGACGATGTGCCGGGTTCCGTTGGAGAGACGGTGTGGTCGGACGTCCGGGCGATGATCGACCAGATCGAGCGTCATACTCAAGGGTTCCGTGCCGCCGAAATCATCCGAGACGGGTTCGAGGTCGTCATCCTCGGCGCCCCGAATGCCGGCAAGTCAAGCCTGTTCAACGCGCTGGCCCGGCGCGACGCAGCGATCGTCACGGAGGAGCCGGGTACGACCCGCGATCTGCTCGAGGTGGTGCTGGATCTGGAAGGAATGCGCGTCAGAGTAACTGACACTGCCGGCTTGCGCGAGACGCCCGGCAGGATCGAGGCCATTGGCATCGAAAGGGCGAGGAATAAGGCTGGAACCGCCGATCTGTTGCTCGTGCTGGAGGATATGGTGGACCCGGCCCCGATCGGCGCAATACCGACCGACGTTCCGATGTTAAGGATCGGGACGAAGGTCGATTTGATGCAAGATGAATCGCTTGCAACCCACTACGACGCGGTAATTTCGACCAGGGACGGTACTGGGCTGGCGGAGCTGCTGGCGGAGATCGGGCATCGTGCCGCGGCGCAGATCGGCCAGGCCGGCGATATCTTGCCGTCGCGGCTGCGGCACGTCGAGCTCCTCAACGAGACGAAACGCTTCCTGCTTGCGGCAACGGGAGGGGATGAGCGCGGGCAGGAGCTGCGGGCCGAGGAACTGCGGCTGGCAGCAGATCGGCTTGGCCGGATCGTCGGCGCCGTCGATGTCGAGGACATGCTGGACGTTATTTTCTCGCAGTTCTGTATCGGGAAATGACTCACGTGAAACATTGGGCGGGAAGGCGTGAAAATGCTGAGGAGGCAGGCGTCTTGGTGATTCACGTGAAACGCTGAGCGTTGACGGGCAGGAAGAGACCCGGCCTCGTCCGCCAGTTTCTCACGTCTGTGATTAGCGTAGGCCCCCATCGCTTCGTCATCCTAAGGCGGAGCGAACGCGAAGCGGGAGCATAGACCCTAGGATCCATGCCGTAATGCCAGCCGAAGCATGCGGCGGCTTGGAATGGTGCTTGCGTTCGTAACGCCGGCGCCGGCCGCTCTGTTCTAGCCTGACGGAGCACTGCCGTAGGGTACGGCATGGATCCTAGGGTCTTCGCGACGTCGCTTCGCTCCTGCTCCGCCCTAGGATGACGAAGGGAAGGGATGACTCTCGACGCTTTGCGATAATCCGCGATGAACTTTGGTCGCCGCTCGTCAAGCAACGGTGCCCAATGCATCAGTTGCACTGTTTCACGTGAAACGATTCCTCGAGCCGTGCTTGACAGCGCAGGCTCTCGGCGACATGTGTCGGTCGACTTGAATTCGGGATTCTGTAAATGAGCGATCACTATGATGTGGTTGTAGTTGGCGGCGGCCATGCTGGTTGCGAGGCGGCCAGCGCTGCTGCGCGCGCCGGAGCCAAGACGGCGCTGGTGACGCTGCGCTTCGAGACGATCGGTGTCATGTCGTGCAATCCGGCGATCGGCGGGCTCGGCAAGGGCCATCTGGTTCGTGAGATCGATGCGATGGACGGGCTGATGGCGCGCGTCGCCGATGCGGCCGGTATCCAGTTTCGTTTGCTCAACCGCCGCAAGGGACCGGCAGTGCGTGGGCCGCGCACGCAAGCGGATCGGAAGCTGTACCGGCTCGCCATGCAGGCGGCGATTGGCGAGCAGGCCGGCCTCGATGTGGTCGAGGGCGAGGTCCTGGATTTCGAAGTCGACAACGGGCGCATCGCCGCCGTGCTGCTGGCGGATGGGCGCCGGCTTGCCTGCGGCGCCGTGGTGCTGACCACCGGCACTTTCCTGCGCGGGCTGATCCATATCGGCGAGAAGAAGATCGTCGCCGGCCGCATGAACGAGCAGGCCAGCCTCGGCCTGTCGGCGACGATGAGCCGCGCCGGCTTCAAGCTGGGACGGCTCAAGACCGGCACGCCGCCGCGGCTGGATGGGCGGACGATCGGTTGGGCGTCGCTTGAGAGCCAGGCTGCGGATGACGAGCCGGTGCCGTTCTCATTGATGACCGACCGCATCGCCAACCCGCAGATCCATTGCGGCATCACGCGCACGACGCCGGCGACGCATGAGCTGATCCGCGCCAATCTGAGCCGCTCCGCCATGTATTCCGGCTCGATCGAAGGGGTGGGGCCGCGTTACTGCCCGTCCATCGAGGACAAGATCGTCAAATTTGGCGACCGCGAAGGCCACCAGATCTTTTTGGAGCCGGAAGGGCTGGACGACGATACCGTTTATCCGAACGGCATTTCGACCTCGCTGCCGGAGGACGTGCAGCTCGATATCCTGAAGACCATCCCGGGCCTAGATCGCGCCACCATGCTGCAGCCTGGCTATGCCATCGAATATGACCACGTAGATCCGCGCGAGCTCAAGCCGACGCTGGAAACCAAGCGAATCGCTGGTCTTTTCCTGGCCGGACAGATCAACGGCACCACCGGCTACGAAGAGGCCGGCGCGCAGGGACTGCTCGCCGGCCTCAACGCCGCGCGGCAGGCATCGGTAAGCGATCAGATCGTGCTCAGCCGCACCGAGGCCTATATCGGGGTGATGGTCGACGATTTGACCAGCCGCGGCATCGCCGAACCCTACCGCATGTTCACTTCTCGGGCCGAGTTCCGGCTGTCGCTGCGGGCCGACAATGCCGATGAACGGCTGACGCCGCTGGCCATGAAGCTCGGCATCGCTTCACAGCAGCGGGCGCAACGGTTCAACGACGTCGTGCAGGACCTTGAAAAGGCGCGCAAGCTTGCGCTTGGCACGACCATGACTCCCAACGAGGCGGCGGGCCATGGGTTGGAGATCAACAGAGACGGTGTGCGCCGCTCCGCCTATGAGTTGCTGGCCTATCCCGGTGTGGATGTGGCCTGGTTGGCCCGGGTAGCACCGGAGTTTGCGGCAATCGACGCCAAAACGGCCGAACGCCTCGAAACGGAGGCGAAATATTCTGTCTATCTCGACCGCCAGCAAGCAGACGTTACGCAGATCAGGCATGAGGAAAGCCGGCTGATTCCGGATTCGCTCGATTTTGCCACGGTTCCGGGCCTGTCCAACGAGCTGAAGCAGAAGATGCTGGCACGCCAGCCGCGTTCCATCGCCGATGCACAGCGCATGGAAGGCATGACCCCGGCGGCGCTGGCGATCATTGTCGCGCATGTCCGCAACGCCGAAGCTGCTGCGCGAAGGAATGTTGCGTGAGCGCTGCCTCCTGGGCGAGTCTGCAAGAAGCTGCCGGTCCGGTTTCACGTGAAACATTCGAACGCCTGGTCGAGTTCGAGACCGTCTTTCAGAAATGGAACCGCCGGATAAACCTCGCGGCGCAATCGACGCAGGACGATGTCTGGCGCCGCCACATCCTCGACAGCGCGCAGCTTGCGCGAATTAAACCGGAGGCGAAGCGCTGGGTCGATCTCGGCTCGGGCGGCGGTTTTCCTGGTCTTGTTCTTGCCTTTCTGCTTGCCGAGCGTGATGGCGCCAGCATCGATCTGGTTGAAAGCAACCGGAAAAAAGCATCGTTCCTGCAAGCGGTCGTCGGGCAGTTCAATCTGCCGGCGAGAGTCATCGCGCGGCGCATCGACGATGCCTATCCGCTTGTTTCGACACCTCAAATCGTCACCGCCAGGGCGCTTGCATCACTTTCGACCCTGCTCGACCTGTCGGCGCCGTGGCTGACGGCGGGCGCGTGCGGCCTGTTCCACAAAGGCCGGGATTACCGCGCCGAAGTGGCAGAAAGCGCTCAACGATGGTCATTCGATCTGGTAGAACATGCCAGCGCGACCGACGCTCATGGTGTCATCCTCGAACTGTCTGATTTGCGCCAACTGACTTAGATCGGCGACCTCGGAATGAATTTCTGGCATAGACCCATGATGAAGAATGGCCCCCGAATCATTACCGTAGCCAACCAGAAGGGCGGCGTCGGCAAGACGACGACGGCCATCAATCTGGCCACGGCGCTGGCGGCGATCGGCGAAAAGGTGCTGATCGTCGACCTCGATCCGCAAGGCAATGCCTCGACAGGCCTTGGCATCGACCGCAAGGACCGTACCGTCTCGTCCTATGACGTGCTGACCGGCGAGCTGGATCTGGAGGCGGCGGCGATCCCGACTGCGGTGCCGGGCTTGTCGATCGTGCCCTCGACGCTCGATTTGCTCGGCATCGAAATGGAGATCGCTTCCGCACCCGACCGGGTGCTCAAGCTGCGCAATGCGCTACGTGCCGCGAGCGAGCGCGGTGCGCCTTTCGGCTATGTGCTGATAGACTGCCCGCCGTCGCTCAATCTTTTGACTTTGAATTCAATGGCGGCGGCCGATTCTGTTCTTGTTCCGCTGCAGTGTGAATTCTTCGCGCTTGAAGGCCTCAGTCAGCTGCTGGAGACGGTCGAGCAGGTGCGCCGCTCGATCAATCCCGATCTGATCATCCAGGGCATCGTGCTGACCATGTACGACGGTCGCAACAACCTCGCCAACCAAGTGGTGCAGGATGTGCGGGCGCATATGGGCGACAAAGTCTATGAAACCGTCATCCCGCGCAATGTGCGTGTCTCCGAAGCGCCATCCTATGGCAAGCCGGCGATCCTCTACGACCTCAAATGCTCGGGCAGTCAGGCCTATCTGCAGCTTGCTTCCGAGGTGATCCGCCGCGAGCGCAAATTGCGCGCCGCCTAGAGGTAACGACTTGCAGAAGCTGATTCGATATCGAAACGATCTGGACAGACGATGAGCGAAGACCTTTCAAGAAAAAGACTGGGGCGGGGACTGGCCGCGCTGATCGGCGAAATCGACCGTCCGGCAGCGGTGGAAAAGCAGGGCATGAATGCCGACGGCAAGGTGCCGATCGAGTTCCTGAGCCCGAACCCTAAAAATCCGCGCCGGCATTTCGGCGATGCCGACCTGACCGATCTTGCCCAGTCGATCCGCGAACATGGCGTGGTGCAGCCGGTGGTGGCGCGGCCGTCGCCGACGCAAGCTGGCCGCTATGAGATCATCGCCGGCGAGCGGCGCTGGCGGGCGGCGCAGCGCGCCGGGCTGAGCGAGATCCCGATCATCGTGCGCGACGTCAACGATCGCACCGCACTTGAGCTGGCGATCATCGAAAACGTCCAGCGCACCGACCTCAATCCGGTCGAGGAGGCACTCGGTTACCAGCAGCTGATCGACGATCACGGCTACACCCAGGCCGATCTCGGCCAGGTGATCGGCAAGAGCCGCAGCCATGTCGCCAACACGCTGCGGCTGCTGAAGCTGCCGGACGTGATACGCGACATGCTGGTCGATGGTGCGCTGTCGGCCGGCCACGCCCGCACATTGGTGACGGCAGAGGATCCGGCTGGCCTGGCCAAGCGGATCGTCGAGGAGGGCCTTTCGGTGCGCCAGGCCGAGGCGCTGGCGCAGATGCCGGCGGGTGCTCCAACCGTAAAGCGACAGGCTGCGGAGCCGGCGCAAAAGGATGCCGACACGCTGGCGCTGGAAAAACTGATGACCGACACGATCGGTATGATCGTCACGGTCGAGCACAAGGAGCGCGGCGGCGTGCTGCGCGTCGCCTACCGGACACTGGATCAGCTGGATGAGTTGTGCCGAAGGCTGAAGCAGGAGCGGTAGTTAGCCGGCAAATTACTTCGGGAATCTGTTGGTCTTTCGGCCAGGCAAGCTTTCAACTCCTGGGGTCTTCGCGATCTTTTCCTGCCGTTTGGCACCGCCTTTCACCTGCCTGCCGGCATCCTCTCCCGTATAGTGACGGGAGAGGGGCGCTGTATCCGACGTTTCGCCAATCAGCAGCGTGGAAGGAAGTGCGCCGAGGCTGAAGCTGCCAATCTCCCTCCTTGTGGGGGAGATGCCCGGCAGGGCAGAGGGGGGCGCGAAGGAACTCCAACTTCTGCGGTTTCTAGCCGAACAGAACCCAAGCATCATCTGAGAGTTTGACAAAAAGGAACCGGTGGACAGGTCGGCGGGACAGCGCCCCCCTCTGTCCTACCGGACATCTCCCCCACAAGGGGGGAGATCAAGCTCTTCTACCTCTGCGCCAGCCTCGCACTCTCCACCGCGATGCCGAGCAGCGCCTGCCGGGCCAGCGCGACCGATAAATCCGGCCGGCGGCGGGTTTGCAGGACAGCCGTCTGCAATCGGGTCAAAGCGCGGCCCAGCGCCTCGCTGTTCCAGCGTTCGAGGGCTTTCTCCACCAGTTTGCGCCGCGTGAAGAAAACTGGCGGGCGCGCCGCGGCAACGACCGAAGCGGCATTTCGGCCGCCGGTGTCCATCTGCCCGCGCATCGCCTGGATCGCCTGCAGCTGCCGCATCGCCGACGAAAGCACCAGAAAGGCCTGGCCACCGGACTGGCAGTGGCGGGTAAAGGCCATGTCGAAGTCGCCGACCTTGCCTTCTAGCAAGGCATCGACGGCATCGTCGAAGGAGAGACCGGAAACGTCGCCCGAAGTCGCCTTGACGTCGTCGAGGCCGATCTCGGTCTGGCCATGGGCGTAAAGCACCAGCTTCTCGATCTCGCCGCGCGAGGCCAGCCGGTCGCCACCGAGGTTGCGGCGCAGTGCCTGCCTGGCCTCCAGCGTCATCGACATGCCGGCCTTGCGCAATTCGTCGTCGATGACCGTGTCGATGTCGCGGGCCTCGTCGGCGTAGCACGGCAGCGCCATGGCAATGTCGGCCGCCTCGACGATGGCGCGCAGGCCGACGCCTTTCTTCAAGTCGCCGGCTTCAATGAGTATGATCGCATCCTGCGCGGGCTCAGCAGTCAGCGCCTTGACGTCGTCGGCAAGCGCCTTCTGGCCGGAGGCATTGCGCACCCAGAGCAGGCGCCGGTCTGAAAACATCGGCACGGTTCGCGCCTCGTCGAGCAGGCGGCCCTCGTCGCGATCGACTTCCGAACCATCCAGCCTGACCACCGAGAACGGATCGTCGAGGGGCAGGCCGGTTTTGCCGGCAAAGGCCTTAGCCCGCTCGGCGACGAGCCCGCGGTCGGGCCCGTAAAGCAGGACGATCGAGATGCGCGGATCCGGCCGCGCCAACCACGAATCGACCTCGTAACCTTTCTTCTGTGCCATGGGGGATGGTTAGCATGATGCGGGCGCGGGGTGAAACGAGATTGGGGGCAAAACTGCCGGTGCTGCCTGACTTAGGCGCAGGGCAGCCAGCGGGTTTGGTCGTGGGCCAAGTTAGCCTGCAACGCGTAACATCAGCCGAGGAGTGCGGCGATCCAGTGCTCGCTCGCGTGCCCCGCCCGGCGCCCTGATCTGAATCGCAACGTTCTGATCCGCGAATTGCTTATCTGGCGGGAACCCGGCGCAATCATTCGCCAAATTGCGCGCTGGCGCGGAAGATCGACAAGAAATTTCGCCGACATATCTTCATCTTGGCGAGTGCTAGCTGGCGCGGTCGTTGGCCCGAAGACTTGCCCAACGAATTGGCAGTGGTCGGGCGGTGTGCAAATATCGCTCCGGGCAACATTGGAGGATCGTGGTCATGGCCGATGCAGGAATGTTGCGTTTCCATGTGCCGGAACCGGAAGTGCGGCCGGGAGGGACGCCGGATTTCTCTGACGTGACCATCCCCAAGGCCGGCTCGGTGCCGCGTCCCGAGATCGATGTCGATCCGCGCACCATCCGCGATCTGGCGTTTTCGATCATCCGGGTGCTCAACCGCTCCGGCGAAGCCGTCGGGCCATGGGCCGGGCTGCTTTCCGACGACGAATTGCTGGAAGGGCTGCGCCACATGATGACGCTGCGCAGCTTTGACGCCCGCATGCAGATGGCGCAGCGCCAGGGCAAGACCTCCTTTTACATGCAGCATCTCGGTGAAGAGGCGGTGAGCTGCGCCTTCCGCAAGGCGCTGGCGCCGGGCGACATGAACTTTCCGACTTACCGGCAGGCCGGGCTGCTCATCGCCGACGGCTATCCGATGGTCACGATGATGAACCAGATCTATTCGAACGAAGCCGATCCGCTGAAGGGGCGGCAGTTGCCGATCATGTATTCGTCGAAGGAGCATGGCTTCTTCTCGATCTCCGGCAATCTGGCGACGCAATACATCCAGGCGGTTGGCTGGGCGATGGCTTCGGCGATCAGCAATGATTCGAAGATCGCCGCCGCCTGGATCGGCGACGGTTCGACGGCCGAGTCCGATTTCCATTCGGCGCTGGTCTTCGCCTCGACCTACAAGGCGCCGGTCGTGCTGAACGTCGTCAACAACCAGTGGGCGATCTCGACCTTCCAGGGCATCGCCCGCGGCGGCTCCGGCACTTTCGCCGCCCGCGGTCTCGGCTTCGGCATTCCGTCGCTGCGGGTCGATGGCAACGATTATCTCGCCGTCCATGCGGTGGCCAAATGGGCCGCCGAGCGCGCGCGGAAAAATCTCGGGCCGACGCTGGTCGAATATGTCACCTACCGCGTCGGCGCGCATTCGAGCTCCGACGATCCGTCTGCCTACCGGCCCAAGGCCGAGTCCGACGCGTGGCCGCTCGGCGATCCGATTGTCAGGCTGAAGAAGCATCTCATTCAGCGCGGCGTCTGGTCGGACGAACGCCACACCCAGGCCGAGGCGGAGATCCTCGAAACGGTGATCGCGGCGCAAAGGGAGGCCGAGCGCCACGGCACGCTGCATGCCGGCGGCAAGCCATCGGCGCGCGACATGTTCGAAGGCGTCTATGCCGAGATGCCGCCGCATCTCAGGCGCCAGCGCCAGCAGGCAGGGGTCTGACCATGCCAAGACGGACAATGATCGAGGCGATCCGCGATGCCATGGACGTGTCGATGGCACGCGACGAACGCGTCATCGTGTATGGCGAGGATGTCGGCTTTTTCGGCGGCGTCTTCCGCTGCACGCAAGGGCTGCAGGCGAAGTACGGCAAGAGCCGCTGCTTCGATGCGCCAATCAGCGAAGCCGGCATCGTCGGCTCGGCCATCGGCATGGCCGCCTACGGCCTAAAACCCTGCGTCGAGGTGCAGTTTGCCGACTATGTCTATCCGGCCTACGACCAGATCGTCTCGGAGGCGGCGCGGCTGCGCTATCGCTCGAACGGCGATTTCACCTGCCCGATCGTGGTCAGGATGCCGACCGGCGGCGGTATTTTCGGCGGCCAGACCCACAGTCAGAGCCCGGAGGCGCTGTTCACACATGTCTCCGGCCTGAAGGTCGTTGTGCCGTCCAACCCGCATGACGCCAAAGGTTTGCTGATCGCGGCGATCGAGGATCCCGATCCGGTGATCTTCCTGGAACCGAAGCGGCTCTACAACGGACCTTTCGACGGCCATCACGACCGCCCGGTGACGCCCTGGTCGAAACATGAGCTCGGCGAGGTCGCCGACGGCCACTACACGGTCCCGCTCGGCAAGGCGGTGATCCGGCGGCCGGGGGCTGCTGTCACCGTGCTCGCCTATGGCACCATGGTCTATGTCGCGCAGGCGGCGGCCGAGGAGACCGGCATCGATGCCGAGATCATCGATCTCCGGACATTGCTGCCGCTCGATCTCGAGACGATCGTTGCCTCGGTCAGCAAGACCGGCCGCTGCGTGATCGTACACGAGGCGACGCTGACATCGGGGTTCGGCGCCGAGCTGTCGGCGCTGGTGCAGGAGAACTGCTTTTATCACCTGGAAGCGCCGGTGGCGCGGGTCGCCGGCTGGGATACGCCCTATCCGCACGCGCAGGAGTGGGACTATTTTCCCGGCCCCGCCCGGCTCGGCCGGGCCTTGCTTGAAACGATGGAAGCTTAAGAGGGGCTGACGATGGGCGAATATGTGATCAAGCTGCCCGATGTCGGCGAAGGCGTCGCCGAGGCCGAGCTCGTCGAATGGCAGGTCAAGGTCGGCGATCTCGTGCGCGAGGACGCGGTGCTGGCCGCTGTCATGACCGACAAGGCGACGGTCGAGATTCCGTCGCCCGTAGACGGCGAGATCCTCTGGCTCGGCGCCGAGATCGGCGACACGGTGGCGATCGGCTCGCCCATCGTCCGCCTGAAAGTGGCCGGTGACGGTAATGTAAAGCCGGAGACCGGCAAGCCGGAAAAGATCGCCAAAGCCGAAGCGCCGACAAAGGCAGCCGCCTCCAAGCCCGAGGCCGCCACAGCGGTGCCGAAGCCATCGCCCCAGGTGGCCGAGGCACAAGCGAAACAAGAGCGGTCTCCGGTCGTACCGAAAAGCAGATCACAGCCCTCCGTCTCCGGCGCGCTACGCCTCGAAGGTGAAAAGCCGCTGGCGTCGCCCGCCATTCGCCTGAGGGCGAAAGAGGCCGGCATAGATCTCCGGCAAGTTGCGGGAAGCGGCCCGGCCGGTCGCATCCAGCACGAGGACATCGATGCGTTCCTGGCGCGCGGACCGCAGGTGGCGAAGGTCTCCGGCCTCGCCCGCAACGAGACGATCGAGGACATCAAAATCGTCGGGCTCAGGCGCAAGATCGCCGAGAAGATGACGCTGGCAAAGTCGCGCATCCCGCACATCACCTATGTCGAGGAGATCGACGTCACCGCGCTCGAGGATTTGCGGGCCGCGCTCAACAAGGAGAAGCGTAGCGGCGCGGAACGGCCGAAGCTGACGCTGCTGCCGTTCCTGATGCGGGCGATGGTCAAGGCGATTGCCGACCAGCCCAACCTCAACGCGCTGTTCGACGACGAAGCCGGCATCATCCATCAGCATGGCGGGGTCCATATAGGCATCGCCGCGCAGACACCTTCGGGGCTGGTGGTGCCGGTGGTCAAACACGCCGAGGCGCGCGACATCTGGGACTGCGCCGCCGAGGTCGTCAGGCTCGCCGAGGCGGCCAAATCAGGCACGGCGACGCGCGACGAGCTCTCGGGATCAACCATCACCATCACCTCGCTCGGGGCCATGGGCGGCGTCGCGACAACGCCTGTGATCAATCACCCGGAAGTGGCCATTCTCGGCGTCAACAAGATGATGATGCGGCCGGTGTGGGACGGCACCCAGTTCATCCCGCGCAAGATGATGAACCTGTCCTCCAGCTTCGATCACCGGGTGATCGACGGCTGGGATGCTGCGGTGTTCATTCAACGGATCAAGACGCTGCTGGAGACCCCGGCGCTGATTTTCGTGGACTAGGGCGGAACGATCGAGATGATGGCGGGACAGCGCCCCCCTCTGCCTTGCCAGGCATCTCCCCCACAAGGGGGGAGATTGGACGTCGCCACCGCTTTCGCCAATCTCCAACGTAGCAGGAATGGGCGAAGCGCCGAAGTTGCCAATCTCCCCCCTCGTGGGGGAGATGTCCGGCAGGACAGAGGGGGGCGTGAAGGATCGCTACAGAACGTTTCTTCGGATCGAGTGCGGCGACGAGTTAGGGTCACAACATGAAGGAAATCTCCTGCAAGCTGCTCGTCATCGGCGCCGGGCCCGGTGGCTATGTCTGCGCCATCCGCGCCGGCCAACTCGGCATCGACACGGTGATCGTCGAGTTCGGCAAACCGGGCGGCACTTGTCTCAATGTCGGCTGCATTCCGTCCAAGGCGCTGATCCATGCGGCCGAGGAGTTCGAGAAAATCTCCCACATGGCCGGCGGCAAGAGCCCGCTCGGCATTTCGATCACAACACCTTCCATTGATCTCGAAGCCACCACCGCCTGGAAGGACGGTATTGTTAGCCGGCTGAATAGCGGCGTTGCTGGTCTGCTCAAGAAGGCCGGGGTCAAGACGGTGCATGGCTGGGCGAAATTCCGGGACGGCAAGACCGTCGAAGTCCAGACCGAGACCGGGATGCAGGTGGTTCGCGCCGAGACGGTGGTGATCGCGACCGGCTCGGCGCCGGTCGAACTGCCGTCGCTGCCGTTTGGTGGGCCGGTGATCTCGTCCACCGAAGCGCTGGCGCTGAGCGAAGTGCCGGAAAGGCTTGCCGTCGTCGGTGGCGGCTATATCGGGCTGGAGCTTGGGATCGCCTTCGCCAAGATGGGCGCCAGGGTGACGGTGGTCGAGGCTTTGCCGCGCGTACTGGCGCAGTACGATGCAGAGCTAACCCGGCCGGTCGTGAAGCGGCTCGCCGAGCTCGGTATCGAGGTGCTTGTGGGCGCCAAGGCCAAGGGGCTGTCGACCAAGGGCGATGCGCTGCTGGTCGAGACGAAGGACGGCAAGAATGCCAAGATCGCTGCCGACAGAATCCTGGTCACCGTCGGGCGCAAGCCAGTGATCGAAGACTGGGGACTCGACCAGATCGACCTCGATATGGCGGGAAAATTCATCCGCATAGACGACCAGTGCCGCACCTCGATGCGCGGTATCTTCGCTATTGGCGACGTCACCGGCGAGCCGATGCTGGCGCACCGGGCGATGGCGCAAGGCGAAATGGTCGCCGAGATCGTCGCCGGTCACAAGCGCAGCTGGGACAAGCGCTGCATCCCCGCCGTCTGCTTCACCGATCCGGAGCTCATTACCGCAGGCCTGTCGCCTGAGGAGGCCAAGGGGCTCGGCGGCGAGATCAAGGTCGGGTTATTTCCGTTTGCCGCCAACGGCCGCGCCATGACCAAGCTTGGTGAGGAGGGCTTTGTCCGGGTCGTTGCCCGCGCGGACAATCATCTGGTGCTCGGCATCCAGGCCGTCGGCCAGGGCGTGTCGGAACTGTCGACGGCCTTCGGCCTGGCGCTGGAAATGGGCGCAAGGCTGGAGGACATCGCCGGCACCATCCATGCCCATCCGACACAAGGCGAGGGTTTTCAGGAAGCGGCGTTGAAGGCGATGGGGCATGCGCTGCATATATGATTCGGAATAGTGCAAGGAGTGGTGATGCCGGCGGGACAGCGCCCCCCTCTGTCCTGCCGGACATCTCCCCCACAAGGGGGGAGATCGGACGTCACGCCGGCTTTCGCCAATCGTCAACGTTGCGGGATGAGCGAGGCGCCCGTGCTGCCAATCTCCCCCCTCGTGGGGGAGATGCCCGGTAGGGCAGAGGGGGGCGCGAAGGATCGCCAACCTCGCCTATTTGAGACGGGTCACCCCGCCAGTCGGCTCACCATCTCATGCTGCGCATAGGCGTGGCCGAAGCGGTTGGCGAGGAAGGCGTCGAGCGCGATGTCCTCCTGTTTGATGAAACCCTTCGCCGGCAAGGTTCCGTCGGCCAGCATGTCGAGCACCGCACAGATGGCGGACGCTGTGGTGATCTGGATGGCGCTGCGCACCATGTCGCCGACACGCTTGGCGTAGATCTTGTTGGCGTAGGTCTCCTGCAGCAGGCGGCCGTTCTTGCGGCCGCTGACGGTGACGAAGACGATGACCACGTCCTGCAGCGTGGCCGGCAGGGCGCTTTCAAAAATGTCCTTCAGCACGTCGCGACGATGGCGCAGGCCGAGATCGTTGAGCAGCGCCTTCATGATCGCGGCATGGCCGGGATAGCGGATGGTGCGGTAGTTCAGCGTGCGCACCTTGCCTTTCAGCGTTTCGGCCAGCGTGCCGAGCCCGCCCGAGGTGTTGAACGCCTCGTAGGTGACGCCGTCGAGCGAGAATTCCTCGCGCTCCTCCAGCGGCGGCACTTCGATCAGCTCGCCTTCGACGATCGCCTCGCAAGGCTCGCAATATTCGTTGATGACGCCGTCCGTGCTCCAGGTCAGATTGTAGTTCAGTGCATTCGACGGGTATTGCGGCAGCGCGCCGACCCGCATGCGCACGCTTTCCAGCGTGTCGAAGCGGCTGGCGAGATCATTGGCGACGATCGAGATAAAGCCCGGCGCCAGCCCGCATTGCGGGATGAAAGCGCTGTTGGCGGAGCGCGCCAGTTCCTTGACCCGCCTGGTGCTGACGACGTCCTCGGTCAGGTCGAGATAGTGGACGCCGGCGCTGGCTGCCGCTTCGGCGATGCGCGTGGTCAAGTGGAAGGGCGCGGCGCTGAGCACCGCGAACTTGCCGGCCAGGGCTGCTTCGAGCGTGCCTGATGCTTCGATATCGAGTTCCAGCGTCTCGACCGTATCAGGCAGTTCGGCTGCGCCGAGCTGTGCGGCCGAGCGGTCGACGAGGGTGACGTGATAATCGCCGGTGGACGCCAGCATCTCGGCAATGGTCGAGCCGATCTTCCCCGCGCCGACAACGATGATTTTCTTCATGACCGATTCCCTCACCCGAACGTTAATTGCGAAGAACAGATTCGCAGCTTGCCTGTCGAAAGGAAGCGTGGAATTGTGCGAAACGAAGCCTCTTGTTAATCAAAATGCCGATGAGGTTCGTCGAAAGTGCTTAGCAACGCCGAACAGGCCCTGCTTTCCCTGCTGCGGGTGAACGCGCGCGCCTCGACGGCCGAGCTGGCGCGGCGGCTCGGCGTGTCGCGGACGACGGTGCAGAGCCGGATCGAGCGGCTGGAGCAGCGCGGCATCATCTCCGGCTATGGGGTCAGGCTTTCGCCTGATTACGAACAGGGACTGGTGCGGGCGCATGTCCTGCTTACCGTCACGCCCAAGCTTGCCGACAAGGTGGTGCGCAGCCTGCAGGCGCTACCGCCGGTGCGGACGCTGCATTCTGTAAGCGGCAATTTCGACATGATCGTCATCGTCGACGCGCCGTCGATCAAGGATCTCGACACACTCCTCGATCAGATCGGCGCGATGGACGGGGTCGAACGGACGTCCTCCTCGATCATCCTGTCGACGCGGATCGATCGGTGAGTGCTGCCCGGATTACCGGTTCCGCGCGGCGCGCCGCACGCTCTGCACCAGGATCGCGAGGCAGCCGATTAGCAGCAGGATGCCGCCAACGAGCGGCGGCAGCGCCAGGAATTTTACCGCTGCCGTGATTGCCGCGATCAGCAGCAAAGCGAGCAGCGCCAGATTGCCGTCGTCGACGAACATGCCGATGAATTCCCTCACGGCAAGACGAACGATGTTCATCGGACCAATCCTCCGATGGGTGCGGGATAGGCGCTGCGCAGCCAGCGGACGATGGCAAAGGACGCCAGCGCGACGATAGCGAAGATCGCGAGCAGGGCCAGATCGTCGCCCGGCCAATCGGCGCCGATGCCTTCACCGGTCCAGAAGATGCCGAAGCTGGTCAGCATCAATCCGACGATGAATTTGAGCGCATTTTCAGGAACGCGCGCCAGCGGCCGATGCAAAGCGAGGCCGACGAGCATCACCAAAACGAACGCTGCCAGGGCGCCGAGGCTCGCATAGAGCGTCTGGCCGTGTGCTGCGCCGACCGCGATGACGATGAACACCACCTCGACACCTTCGAGCAGCACCGCCTTGAACGCCGCCACCCCGGCCAGATAGTCGGCCCGCCGATCATTGGCCTGCCGATGCAGCACCGCGGTTTCTCTGGAAAAGGCCGCCTCCTCGTCACGCAGGGCGATGACACCGGCGCTGCGCAGGATGGCCTTGCGCAGCCAGCGCATGCCGAACAGGATCAGCAGCACACCAACGACGAACTGCATGATGGTGATCGGAACGAGCGCCAACAGCGGCCCGAACGCCAGGACCAGCACGGCGAGCAGCGCCAGCGCCAGTGCCGCGCCGATCAGCGCCGGTCGCCAGCTGCGCGTTACGCCGACAGCCAGCACGATGGTGAAGGCTTCGACGACCTCGACGAAGGATGCGAGAAACGCGGCTGTAATGGTCGAGACGATGGGTGTGAAGCCGGTCATGATTCCGTCCCTAGGGGCTAGGATCGCTTCTTACCATGGACGCGGGGGTCGGTACCCGCCACCGATTCTCACAAATTTGTGCCAGCGAGCGATCGCTTCGTCATTCCCAGGGTCTGCGCTCCGCTTCGCCCTGAGATGACGAAGGCATCGTGGCTAACTCCCGAGCGGATGCGGCATGTAGCCGACGAAGCCTGATATCTTCCAGCTTCCCTCGACCTTGGTGCAAAAATACAGGGTTTGCCATTTCAGCCTATCGGCGCTGCCGTCGGGTTTGGCGATCGAGCCGTTGAATTTCTTGTGCAGCACGGCGCGGTCGCCGTCGACGTCGATATCGCGCATGTTGGTGATGCGAAACAGCGCCTCGCGCAGCGGTTCGGCAAATGTCGTCGCCGCGGTTTCCCTGGCCTGGCGCAGCCACTCGTCGCGATAGCTGCGAAGCGTCGGGAATTGCAACCGCCAGGCGTCTGCGTCGCTGAGGAAATGAGCGTGCATGCCGAAGAAGCTCAAAGCGACGAAATCATCCTCGACCATCGCCCAGTCCTGGCCGAGGAAAGCGTCGATGTCGCGCCGCACCAGCATCTCCCAGAGCGCATGGCGGTCGGCGTCACCGGGCGGAAACGGGTTCTTGTCGAAGGTCACTTTTGCTCCCCCTGTCTTGCTATGTTTGGGTGTTGCGATGTTTCGGTCGTGAAGGCTCGACTGATCCGATCAGCCGCCGATCTGGTCGAGAAACGGGAGATTGCCGGCCATCAGGCCGGCGTCGACATTCAAGGTCGTGCCGGTGATGCCGCTGGCAAAGGGCGACGCCAGGAATATCGCGGCGCGGGCCACCTCGGCCGGTTCGACCAGCCTTCCCAGCGGATAGAGCTTGCCAACGGCGGCGAGGATCTCCGGCTTGTGGGCGAGGCGGTGTTCCCAGGCGCCGGTCCGGATCGAGCCAGGAATGACAGCGTTGGCGCGGATGCCGTTGCGGCCTTCCTCGGTGGCGATGGCGCGCATCCAGGCGTTGAGTGCTGCCTTGGCGGCGGCATAGGCGGGATTGCCGAAATGGGCCTGTGCGTTGACCGAGGAGATGAACACGAAGGCGGCGCCCTGCGGCTGGTTGCGCATGACGGGAAGCAGTGCCTGCGACAGCAGGGCGGCGCTGCGAAAATTCAGATCCATTTCGTGATCGAGAGCCACCGTCGAGACATCGGCGAGCGTTTCCGCCCGCGTCCAACCGGCGTTGGAGATGACTGCCGCCGGTGCAGCATTTTCGCCGATGCGCTTGGCAAATGCCGCCACGGCCTCGTCATCGAGCAGGTCGAAGTGATGCGCCTCTTCTATCCCCGCGCCGGTCAGGTCGGTGCCCTCGCGATCGCAGGCGACCACCCTGGCCCCGCAGGCGGACAGGACAGCGACCAGCGCGCTACCAACGCCGCCGGCGGCACCTGTCACGACCACGCTGCGGCCACCGAAATCGATCATGCGGCTCCTCGCTTTTCCCTCGCCAATCCTCGTCCGCCGGATTTCTTAGCGCAACCGCCTGCGATGCAGGATGCTGATGCTCTTGTAATAAAGCAACATGAATTCCAAAAAATGTTGCTTTCCAACACGGCCTATATGAGGATCGCCCGGACAGGCATAGACCTTTTGGCGGGAAACGGGCAAACCGGTGCAGCGGAAGAGCCCGAACCGCGGGCTCGCTGATGTCCTTGAACAGGAGACTTTTCCTTGCCCAAGCAGTGTTTTGGAACATCCCATGTGCCGCTGTCGCCGGCGGTCCGGGCTGGCGATATGGTCTATGTCTCGGGCCAGGTGCCTGTCGGCAGCGACGGTGTGGTGGTCAAGGGCGGCATCGCCGAGCAGACCGAGCAGGTGCTTTCGAACGTTAAAGCAGCCCTGGCGCTGGCCGGCTGCACCATGGACGACGTCGTCAAGACGACCGTGTGGCTAGAGGACGCGCGCGACTTCGGCGCCTTCAACGCCGTCTACGCCAGGCATTTTCCAAAAGATCCACCGGCGCGTACCACCGTCGAATCGCGCCTGATGATCGACATCAAGATCGAGGTCGAGGCTGTCGCCTATAGACCGGTGTGAAGACGGAACGGAGGCGGACGCCGATGCAATTTGATCTCCTCCTGAAGGGCGGCCGCCTTATCGATCCGGCGTCCGGCCTCGACGCGCAACGCGACCTGGCCATTGCCGATGGCCGTATCGCCGCGATCGATACCGACATCCCCTTCGACCGTGCCGCGCGCGTCATCGATGCCACCGGCTCCATCGTCGCGCCCGGCCTCATCGACCTGCACAGCCACGTCTATTGGGGCGGCACCTCGCTCGGCGTCGATGCCGACCGCCTCGCCGCCAAAAGCGGCACCACCACCTTCATCGATGCCGGAAGTGCCGGCGCCGGTAATTTCCTCGGCTTTCGCCGTCACGTCATCGAGCGCTCGAAAGTTCGCATCCTGGCCTATGTCAATATTTCCTTTGCCGGCATTTTCGGCTTCTCGCAGACCGTTTCGGTCGGCGAGTGCAGTGATCTCAGGCTCTGCGAACCGCGCGAGACGGTGGCGGCGGTGCGCGAGCATCGAGACGTGGTTGTCGGCGTCAAGGTCCGCTCGGGGCGCCATGCCGGCGGCACCAGCGGCATCGCGCCGGTTGATCTCGCGCTGGAGGCCGCCGATCAGGTCGGCTTGCCACTGATGGCGCATATCGACGAGCCGCCGCCCGGCCGTTCGGAAGTACTGCCGCGGCTGCGCAAAGGCGACATTCTCACCCACTGCTTCCGGCCGTTTCCCAACGCGCCGATCTTCGCATCGGGGGCGGTGCGGCCGGACATGCGGCTGGCGCGCGAGCGCGGCGTCATTTTCGACATCGGCCACGGCATGGGCTCGTTCGATTTCGAGGTAGCCAAGGCGATGCTTAAGGAAGGGCTGGCGCCGGATGTGATCAGCAGCGATGTGCATCTCTACTGCGTCGACGGGCCGGCTTTCGACATCCTGGTCTGCATGTCGAAGCTGCTGGCGCTCGGCATGCCGCTGGTCGAGGTGCTGCGCGCTGCGACACAGCGGCCGGCCGAGGCGATCGCAAGGCCCGATCTTGGGGCACTTACGGTTGGTGCCGTCGGCGACATCGCGGTGCTGCGGCTGCGCCCGGGGCGTTTCACCTTCGTCGATGCCGTCGGCGCGTCGCTGGTCGCCGAGCAGAGGCTGGTCTCGGACGGCATCGTGGTCGGCGGCACCTGGTGGCCGAACGAGGCCGTAGACGATCTGAGCGATACCGAGCGCTTCGAAGCGGATGCCCATGAGACGCATGTCGATGTGGTGGCCAGGCATTTCGGGCATCGACACGAGTGAGAGCCGGGCTTGCCGCCACGCGTTCGTCATCCTAGGGCGGAGCGACGCGAAGCGGAGCGCAGACCCTGGGATCCATGCCGTAACTGTTGCCGAAGAATGCAGCGGTTCAGACGTTCAACGGAACCGAACGCATGCCTGCGGAGGCAAGGCGCCCGGTTCTGGGTCCGCTTCACATGTCATAGATGGAACGGCATGGATCCCAGGGTCTGCGCCGCGTCGCTGCGCTCCTTGCTTCGCCCTAGGATGACGAAGGATAGGTTAGCAGCCGAAGTTGCTAGGCGCTCCATAAACCGGCGTCGCAACCCCTTCCATCCTCGCCTTGATCTGCAGCGCCACGAACTTCGAGTAAAAACGCGACAGCGCCAGATTGCCGCCGTGGAACCATAGCGCTTCCTGCGCGGTCGGCTTCCACATGTTGCGCAATTCGCCTTGCCATGGCCCCGGGTCGCCTTTCACGCCCGAGCCTATCCCCCAGCACGGGCCGACCTTGTCGGCGACCTCACGCGAGACGATCGCCGCCACAGTTTCGTTCATCGACTGATAGCCGGTGCAGGAGATGATCGCATCGGCCGCCAGTTCGGTGCCGTCGTCGAAGAGGATCCCGGTCGGCGTCAGCGACTTGATCCCGACGCCGCTGCGGACGCCGATCTCGCCGTTGATGATTAGATCCGAAGCGCCGACGTCGATGTAATAGCCCGAGCCGGTGCGGTAGGCCTTCATCAGCAGTCCGGTCTCGTCGTCGCCAAAATCGATGGCGAAGCCGGCGCCGCGCAGACGATCATAGAAAGCAGCGTCGCGCGCCTTGATGATGTCGTAGAGCGCGCGCTGGCTTTGCGGCAGCAGCGCGAATGGGGTCGAGGCGACGATCATGTCGGCCTTCTCGGTGGTGATGCCGCGGGCCAGCGCATCTTCCGAAAAAATCTCGAAGCCGACCTCCATCAGCGTGTCGGACTTGACCACCGTGGTCGGCGAGCGCTGGATCATCGTCACCTCGGCGCCGCTCTCCCAGAGGTCGACGCTGACGTCATGGCCCGAACTCGCCGCGCCGATGACCGCGACGCGTCTGCCGCGGAATTTCTCGCCGCTGGAATATTGGCTGGAATGCAGGATCTCGCCCTCGAAAACATCGGCGCCCGGCAGGTCGATCCGTCTCGGCGGGCCATAGGCGCCGGTCGCAAAGACGATGTGCTTCGGCTTCAGCGTGATGTGCTCGCCGGCGCGATCGACTTCGACCGTCCAGATTTCTTCGGCCTCGTCATAGCTGGCGCTGACGCATCTCGCGGAGGTCCAGTAATTGAGCTCCATGACGCGCGTGTACATTTCCAGCCAGTCGCCCATCTTGTCCTTGGGCGTGAACACCGGCCAGTTCTCGGGAAACGGGATGTAGGGCAGATGGTCATACCAGACCGGGTCGTGCAGCACGAGCGAGCGATAGCGGTTGCGCCAGGAATCACCGGCTTGAGCGTTCTTCTCGATGACGATCGCCGGCACGCCGAGTTGCCTGAGCCTCGCGCCCAGCATGATGCCGCCCTGGCCGCCGCCGATGACCAGGCAGTAGGGCTGCTGGCCGGCGCCGAGGTCACGCGTCTCGCGCGCTCTCGCCTCTGCCCAGGTCTCGCGGTCGGGATCGGCCTTGTGGCGGACACCAAGCGGCCGCGCCGGACCCTTGCGCTCCTCAAAGCCCTTGAGGTCGGTCATCGCCGTGAACAGCGTCCGGCACCGGCCGTCCTGCAGGCGCATGATGCCCTGGCCCCATGCCGATGATGTCTCGAAGGTGAACCAGGCTTCGACGATGCCTTCATCCGAGCTTGCTTCGCCACTGAGCTGCCACCCCGTCGGCTTTGTCCTCGCCCGCGTGGCATCCAGCATATCGCGGATGGCTGCCCGCCCTTCCATGGTCTTGATGTTCCAGGTGAAGGTCAGCAGGTCGCGCCAGTAGCAGTCCTCGACAAACAGGCTGGTCGCGGCCTCGGCGTCGCCCGCTTCGAGCGCCCGGGCGAGGGAGGAAAGCCAGGTCGCCGCCTGTTTCGATGGTGCCATGTCGAGCATCTGTGGTCCTTCTACCTTTTCAAGTCGGCGCCGCCCCCTCACCCAGCCTCCGCTTCGCTCGGCTGACCTCTCCCGAGGGGAGAGGAGCCTGTCGACGCCGACGCCAACCTCTTCTCCCCGACGGGAGAAGGTGGCCGCGACGCGGCCGGATGAGGGGGAGCCCCATATGCGATAGCGCAACGCCAGGTAACGACGGCGGCTGCGCACTAAAACTCAATCGCCCAGCGGCTCCATTTCCTTGCCCGTCCTGTGGATCTGGGCGTTGTATTTGATGCGGCGGACCGTTTCGCGGGCCGCGCCGTCGAGCTTGTAGGCGGCCGCCACCGCCATCAGGTCGATCGCGGCCAGGAAGGCGAAGCGCGAAGCCGTCGGCTTCAGCGTGTCGGGATATTCAGGCACCGCGACCGTCAGCCTGACGTCGCAGGCGCGGGCAAGATCGGTGTCGGGCGCGGTCACGCCGATTGCATTGGCGCGGTAGTGCTTGGCTAGCTCGACGGCCTCGATCACTTCGCGCGTGCGTCCGGTCGCCGAGATGGCGATCACCAGATCGCTTGGCTTCAAGGTCGAGGCGGTCATGCGCATCAGATAGGGGTCGCACTGGGCGCTGACGGTGATGCCGTAGCGGAACAGCCGGTACTGGGTTTCCTGCGCCAGCGCCGAGGAGCTGCCGCCGAGGCCGAACACTGTGACCTGGCGCGCCTTGGCGATGAGCTCGGCCGCCTTCACCAGCTGCGCCGGATCGAGCTGCCGCTCAGCTTCCTGTAGCGCCCGGCGCGCCTCGCCGAACACGGCATTCCAGAACGGCATGCCATTGTCGCTGCTGGTGGGTGGCGGCTTGCTCAGATAGAGCGCGCCGACGACGAGGCTCTGCGCCAGCTTCAGCTTGAAATCGCGCACGCCCTCGCAGCCGATGGCGCGGCAGAACCGGGTCACCGTCGGTTCGCTCACCCCGGCGCGCTGGGCGAGCACGGCATTGGAAGCGTCGACCGCGAACTTGACGTCGTCGAGCACGACATCGGCGACGCGCCGCTCCGCCGGGCGCAGTTCAGCGTAAGAGTCCTTGACCAGCGAGATGATGTCGGGGATGCGCCTGACATGGTCATGCCCCTCGGCATCGTCGTCGGAGGTCCGCCGTGCCTGGCCGTCAGCTTCGGTCATGAACTGAGCCTTCCTCTGCTGTTGGTTGAGCTGGACCTCTACCATGTCTGCGCATCGCTTGCCTGTTCCGCCTCATGCGATCCGCAACCTCTGTTGGAATGGCATTCCTGCGGCCGGCTGTCGAAGTATGTAGGAAAGCAACACGCTTTTCAAGAAATAGAAAAGCTAATTCAAACAACAATGTAGATGCCGCTACAGCGACCTTGTCGACGGTAGCTGCGGTCGCCGCTTGACAGTAAAGTAGGATAGTTACAGACTGATTTTGCGGACAGATGACCCACTGGATCATCGCGCGATCTCCGAGGGGCGCATGAATACGGGCAGTGCAAAAACCCCGAAGCTTGGCGTGCAGGGCGCGACCAAGATCTATCATACGGCTTCCGGCGACCTTTTGGCGCTGGACCGCTGCAGCCTCGACGTTCACGCCAATGAGATCGTCTCGATCGTCGGCCCCTCCGGCTGCGGCAAGACCACGCTTTTGTGGTCGATGTCCGGGCTGCATCGCCTGTCCAGCGGGACGATCCGGCTCGACGGCAAGGAGATCACCGGGCCGCACCCGGATATCGGCATCGTCTTCCAGGAGGCAAATCTTTTGCCCTGGCGCAATCTCGACGCCAACATCCATTTTCCTTTCGAGATCAAAGGCGAGAAACCGGATCGCGCCTGGATCGCCCACCTCGTCAATCGCGTCGGGCTAGACGGCTTCGGCGGCAAGTTTCCGCGCGAGCTTTCGGGCGGCATGCAGCAGCGCGCGGCGATCGTGCGGGCACTGGCGCTGAAGCCCTCGGTCCTGCTCATGGATGAGCCGTTCGGCGCGCTCGACAGTTTTACCCGCGAGGAGATGAACCGTCTCGTCGAGGAGATCTGGCTCGATACGAAGACCACCATCGTCTTCATCACCCACAGCATCGAGGAAGCGATCTTCCTCTCCGACAGGGTGGTGGTGCTGAGCGCGCGGCCGGGCCGTGTCGCCAAGGAATATAGCGTGCCATTCCCGCGCCCGCGCTCGCTGGAGATCATGGCGACGAAGGAAGTCTTCGACCTCACCAACACGATCAAGATGGACATTGTCGGCGAGCGCATACGGCCAAAGGCGCGGGAGCGTGGCACCGCCGAAATTGTGAGGATCAGGCCATGAGCGGAGGCGACGCCATACCGGAATTCTCCAAGACCAAGTCGGGCGCCAAGGCTGGTGAAGGGCACGAGGTCAGCCTGACCAATCTTTCGGCCTTCGCCAGCGGCCCCGGCATCAGGTCGGGCGCCGAGCTCGCTGCCATCATCGCCGTTGCGGTGATCATCATCGGCGGCATCGAGCTGGCGCTGCGGCTGTTCAATGTGCCGCACTACATCATGCCGGCGCCAAGCGCGATCGCCTACGCCCTGTTCGACGAATTCCCGCTGATTGCGCCGCATCTCGGCTACACGTTGGTCGAGCTTGTTTCCGGCTTTTCGATCGGCGCCATTATCGGCCTGGTGATGGCCGCGGTGATCACCCAATTTCCTTTCGCCGAAAAGATCGTGGCGCCCTACATCCTGCTCCTGGTCACCACGCCGATGCTGGCGCTGGTGCCGCTTCTGATCCTGCGCTTCGGCTTCGGTTACACGCCGCGCATCATCGCGGTGGCGTTGGCCGCCGGTCCGATGGTGATGATCAATGCGGCGACCGGCTTTCGCCGCGTCGACAGCGCCAAGATCGCGCTGGCGCGTTCCTATGGCGCCAGCACCTTGCAGATATTCTGGAAAATCCGGGCGCCGATGGCGCTGCCGATGATCCTGGTCGGGCTGATGATCGGCGCGATCTTCGGACTTTTGACCGCGGTCGGTGCCGAGATGGTCGGCGGCGGCTTCGGCCTCGGCAACCGGCTGACCACCTATTCGTCGATGATCCAGATGCCGCAATTCTTCGCGGTGGTTCTGATCCTCTCGATCCTCGGCATCCTGATCTACGTGCTGTTCTTCCTGATCGGCAAGAAGTGGGCGAGCTGGGAGGCATAGGCGCAAAAGGTGACAGTGGCGCCCGGGAGGCGGGCGTCAGGGCAAAGCAATCAACAAAAAGGGGAATGCCATGACCAAAAGTTCAATCAGCCATAGTGCGGGGATCAGCCGCCGGTATTTTCTGCAAGTCACCGGCGCCGGCCTGGTGACGGCCACCGCGCTCGGTGCTTCAGGCCTCAGAGCCAAGGCCGAAGCCTATGGAAAATTCACCTGGATCTCGCCGCGCGGCACGCTCGAAGTGCTGGACGACTATCCCTATTGGGCCGCCAAGAAGGCCGGCTATTTCGGCGATCTCGACACCGACATGCAGCCGGGACCATCGGACGGCACCGCGACAGTGAAGTTCGTCGATGTCGGCCAGGCCGACATGGGCTTCCCTTCGCCCGGCGTCGTCTCCTTCGCCATCCAGAACGGCATGAAGCTCAAATCCGTGTTCCACATGGGCGCGCGCGACACGTTCAGCTTCGCCTTCCGCAAGGGCGAGGGATCGAACGACCTGAAGCAGCTAGAAGGAAAGACCATTCTGCTCGGCTCCGCCGCTTGGCAGTCGATCACCGACCCGCTGCTGGCGGCGCAAGGCGTCGACATCAAGAAGGTGAAATATGTCGAGGCGGGCTGGCCGACCTGGGGCACCGCACTTGCCGGAGGTCAGGGCGACGCCGCCCTGTCGTGGGAAGGCCTGCGCGCCGAATGGATCGCCAAGAACCTGGACTTCGAATACTGGCTCGGCGTGCAGAATTCGAAGCTGCCGGCCAACACTTTCGTCGTGCGCGCAGCAGATCTCGAGGATCCCGACCGCAAGGCGTTCCTGGAAAAGTACCTGCGCGGCTGGGCGATGGGCCTCGAATTCGGCTACCAGAATCCGCGCGCCGCCGTCGAAGCGGTGTTCGAGCAGTTCCCGACGCTGGCCAAGAATCTCGGGCCCGAGCTCGGCACCACTTCGATCCTGCAGCAGATCAACGTCTTCCGCGGCGACATGGACAAGCGCGAAGGCTGGGGCTCGCACGACATGGCGAGCTGGCAGGGCTTCTTCGACGAGATCCACAAGATCGGCCAGATCACCAGCCCGGTGAAGGCCGAGGACGTCTGCACCAACGAGCTGATCGGCCCCGCCAATGATTTCGACAAGGCCAAGGTCAAAGCCGATGCCGACGGCTACAAGCTGTCCGAGGGCTTTGCCGCGCTCGACGTCGATAACATCAAGGCGCATCTGTTCGATTCGGCGGTCAAGTAAGTCTGCTCGGCAATTGTCGATGTCGGCGCCGCCCCTCATTGCCCTGCCGGGCATTTCTCCCCGTATAGTGACGGGGAGAAAGACGCCATCATCAATGGTTTCGCCAATCACCAGCGTTGCAGGAAGGGCGCTGAGGTTGCGGCGGTCTCCCTTCTCCCCGTCACTATACGGGGAGAAGGTGCCGGCAGGCGGATGAGGGGCAGCGCCAACCTGAAGTGATTGCCCTGGATAAACATACGGGCGGCGACGGGAGTGCCACCCGCGATTCAATCAAGAAAAAGGGAGGTGGCTTTGGCCGACAAGGTGAAAGTGCTGGTGGTTGGGCTGGGCAATATGGGCGCGTCGCATGCCAGCGCCTATCATCGGCTCGACGGGTTCGAGATCGTCGGCATCATGAGCCGCACGATCAAGAGCAACACAAAGATCCCGGCGGAATTAGCCGGCTATCCGCTCTACGAGGATTTCGACCAGGCGCTGAAGGAGACCAGGCCGGATGCCGTTTCCATCAACAGCTGGCCCAACACCCATGCCGAATATGCGCTGAAGGCGATTGCCGCGGGCTGCCATGTGTTCATGGAAAAGCCGCTCGCCACCAATATCGAGGATGCCGAAAAGGTTGTTGCCGCGGCTCGTGCCAGGAACCGCAAGCTGGTGCTCGGCTACATCCTGCGTGTCCACCCCTCGTGGATCAAGTTCATCGAGGTCGGCAAGACGCTCGGCAAGCCGCTGGTCATGCGGCTCAACCTCAACCAGCAGAGCAGCGGCAGCGCCTGGCATTGGCACAAGAACCTGATCGATTCGCTGATCCCGATCGTCGATTGCGGCGTCCACTATGTCGACGTGATGTGCCAGTTGACCGGCGCCAAGCCGGTCCGCGTGCACGGCATCGGCGCCAAATTGTGGGCGGAGGCCGACAAGCAGAACTACGGCCATCTGCACGTCACTTTCGATGACGGTTCGGTCGGCTGGTACGAGGCGGGCTGGGGCCCGATGATGAGCGAGACGGCCTATTTCGTGAAGGACGTGGTCGGCCCGAAGGGCGCGGTCTCGATCGTCGCCGGCCAGACGGCAAGCAGTGCGGCTGAGGCGGCCGAGGTGTCGAACTCCGCCGACATCGATCGCCACACCAAGACCGATGCGCTGAAGATCCACTATGCACAGGTGGACGGCGACAAGAATTTCAGCAAGCCGGACGAGATTGTCAGCATGGAGGATGAACCCGGTCACCAGGAGCTTTGTGACCGCGAGCAGGCATTCTTCCTGCGCGCCATCCGCGAGGATCTCGATCTGACCGAGCAGATGGATGCCGCGGTCAACAGCCTGCGCATCGTGCTTGCCGCCGAGCAGAGCATCGCGGAAGGGCGGACCGTCGAGTTGGCCTGAGGTGATCATGGTCTTTCGCCTGTGAGGGTTGCCCCCTCATCCGGCCGCTACGCGGCCACCTTCTCCCCGCAGGGGAGAAGAGGCTGGCGTCAACGCTGGCGATCTCCTCTCCCCTCGGGGAGGGGTCAGCCGAGCGAAGCGGAGGCTGGGTGAGGGGGCGGCGACGGTCGCCGCACGAAGGGAGAGAGACATGGCCGAAATCACCGACAGTTTCCTGGAAACCTACGCCGAGTCCGACGCGCTGGACCTAGCCGGGCTGGTTAAGCGTGGGGAAGTCTCGCCGGCCGAGCTTGTCGAGGCGGCCATCACGACGATCGAGCGGCTCAACCCGGCGCTGAACGCGGTGATTCACCGGCTCTACGACATGGCGCGGGCTTCGGCTGAGACGGTCGATAGAAGCGCGCCCTTTGCCGGCGTACCATTTCTGCTGAAGGAACTGGCCTCGTCCTGGACCGGAGCGCCCAACACCAACTCCTGTTCTTTCCTCAGAGATGTCGTCGCCGATTTCGATACCGAGGTCGTGCGCCGCATGAAGGCGGCCGGCCTGGTGCTTGTCGGCAAATCCAATGCACCCGAGAATGGCTGGTCGATCAGCACGGAACCCAAGCTTTACGGCGCGACGAAAAACCCCTGGAAGGACGGCGTCACGCCGGGCGGTTCGAGCGGCGGCGCGGCGGCGGCGATCGCCGCGCGCATGGTGCCGATCGCCGAGGCCAGCGATGGCGCCGGCTCGATCCGCATTCCGGCCTCCTGTTGCGGCATTGTCGGCCTGAAACCGTCGCGCGGACGCGTCAGCCTCGCACCCTTCGGCGACTATTGGTATGGCGGCGCCTATTTCCTGTGCTGCTCCAGGACGGTGCGCGACACCGCCGCCTATCTCGATGCCGTGGCCGGAGCGCTGCCGGGCGATCCGTATACGCCGCCGGTTCCGGACGGCAGCTGGCTCAGCCTCTCGTCGCGTGCGCCGGAAAGGCTGCGCATCGGCTTTACCGTCACGCCGCCCAACGGCACGGCTGTAGACCCCGAGGTCAAGGCCACGGTGCTGGCGACGGTGGCTGCGCTCGAGCGCCTCGGCCATGATGTCGAGGAGTACGACATGCCGCTCGACGCCGATGCGGTGTGGAAAACCTACACCAACATGACCTGCGTGCAGACGGCGGCAACCTTCGGCTATCATGAAACGGTCATCGGCCGGCCGGTGACGCTGGCCGAGGTCGAGCCGGTAACCTGGGCGATCATCGAGCGCGGCCGCGCGACGAGCGGCATCCGCCACATCTCCGATGTCGAGACGATCCGTCAGATCGGCCGCGACATCGTCGGCGATCTCTCGCCTTATGATCTCTTCATCACCCCGACCTTGACGCAACTGCCGAGGCCTTTGGGCTACTACGACATGTCGGAACCGGACATTGATCGCTACAATGCGAAGTGGACGGACGCCGTATTCGCTTTCCCCTTCAACATTTCGGGACAGCCGGCGATCTCACTGCCGCTCGGCTGGTCCGCCGGCGGCGTGCCGATCGGCGTGCAGCTGGTCGGCCGCTATGGCGATGAAGCGAGCGTGCTCGCCGTCTCCGCGCAGCTCGAGCGGGAGATGCCGTGGAAGCACCGGCGGCCTGAGGTGTAGTGTGGGTTGCCCCGGCCCAGGGCACCGGAGTAGGCGCCGTGGGTGAGCTGCCAACGTGCTGCGCGCCGCCATGGACTCCGGCTTCGGCTCGCTTAGCGCCTTTTCTCGCACAGAAACGCACCACCGGCCGAAGCCGGTGGTGCTCTCTGGACAGTCTGTAGGGGCAGGACCGTCCAGGGATCCGAGGGGATCGGGATCAATGTCGGCTCTTCCTTGACCCAGGGCATCGGCCGAACAGATGAAGGAGCCCCCCGGCGGGCAAGAATTTTCGATGGTGCGGTGCGCCGGCTCAGCGCCCAAGTTGCGATTTTATTCGGCTGCTTCTGGAATTTCGCCTGAGGAGTCGTCAGAAGACTCTGCCGGGTCATCCCCGGCCTTTCTTGCCAGGAACTTGTCCAAGGCTGCCTGCAACGACAGGGTGGCCTGCTGTGAGGCGGGCGTCGTCGAAACGACAGCCATCGCATGAGCAATTCCCCTCGTGGATTTATCCTTGGCCGCGGCAGACGTGGCGGCTCCGTGTCCTTGCGAGCCTGCTCCAGCCGAGTTTCCGCCGTTGCCGTTGCTTCCGCCATTACCCTTGCCGCCGCCATTGCCGCCGGGTCCGGCTAGGGCTGGAGAAGCGACAAGGGCGAGGACGGCGGCCGTTGCGAACAGAATGGTTCGAGTTTTCATGGTTTTCTCCTTCGAGCCGCCCTCCCGCCAGGATGGTTCCAAGTATGTGAGGACTCTCTAATCTGAAGGTCCACTACTTAGCCAGTTTCGTTTAAATACAACCGCCCGCAAGGGACCTTGGTCCGAGATTGAAACGCAAAAGTCCTAAAGCGTTATCGAGGAGAGCCTATGCCTCGCGGCGCACAGTACTTGGACATCGGACACCGTTTTGCCGCGGGGGAAACCTCGCCGGAGGTCAAGAAGCGACGATTGGGGTCGAAATTTGCCGCCAGCCACCTTATGTGCGTGGCCATGAACTGTCCGGCCAGGCTCTGAATGAGCAAAAAAACCAACAGGCGCGCATTGCTGCTCCTCAATCCCAAGGCGCGGCGCGGCCAGGAGTCGATGGCGCCTATTGTGGAGCGGCTGGAGATCGGCGGGCTTGCCGTCACAGTCGAGACGTTCGAGGCATTGCCCGAGCTTGCGCGCGACATTGTGCGCTTGCGCCATCTGGCCGATCTTGTGATCGTCTGTGGTGGCGACGGTTCGGTGTCGTCGGCGGCGATGGCGGTCGTCGAAAGCGGCCTGCCAATGGGCATTATTCCGATGGGAACGGCGAACGACCTTGCGCGAACGCTTCACATTCCGACAAATCTGCTGCAGGCCGCAGACGTGATCGTGCAAGGCAGAACTCGACGGATCGATGTCGGCACCGTCAATGGGCATGCCTTTTTCAACGTCGCGAGCATTGGACTGAGCACCGAGCTGGCGCTGGGGCTCGATCCCGTTCTGAAGAAGCGCTTCGGCAGGCTTGGCTATGCGTTGGCGGCGATGAAGGTGTTGACCAGGGCCGAGCGGTTCCACGCAAAGATTACCGAAAAAGGTGCGACTATCGAAGCCGAGACCTACCAGATTGCGGTTGGAAACGGAGTGCATTACGGCGGCGGCAACGTGGTAGAAGAGACGGCCGAGATCGATGACGGACATCTCGACCTCTATAGTTTGGAGATGACGAATCTCTGGAAGCTGGCGCTGATGCTCCGCTCGTTCCGCTCCGGAACGCATGGTGTCTGGCGGGAGGTGCGCACGGCCAGGTGCATCGAGTTCGACGTCGAGACGAAAGTGCCAATGCCGGTCAACACGGATGGCGAGATCGTCACCTCGACACCGGCCCATTTCAAAGTTCTGCCGAAGGCGATCTCGGTGCTCGCTCCACCTCTCTCACGCGGGAGAGAAGCTAGCGCAGTCGAACCTAAATAACCGCCCAGCATGTAGTAACAGCCCGGCATGTCGTAACAGCCCGGCACGTCGGCCGATGAGATGAAGAATGCCCGCGCCTCCGGGAGAGGTCGCGGGCAAAGGTCTGTCGGGATCAGAGAGGCTGATCCAGATTAATGTGGCTATCTTCCATGACCGGTGCATCGGCCAAATGGATGAAAGCCCGCGCCCGAGGAGGGAAAGGACGCGGGCTGATCGGAGGGAGCATCCGATCTCGCAGCATTTGTCTACTGGAATAACGCTGCTGGGGCCGAACCATCGTCGATGGCCTGTGTTCCACACGCATCACAAAAAAACAGCCGAACCCTTAGAACGCTATGCAAGGGCGCTGCTTCCGATAGGCGGTTTGCGTTGTCGAGGCTCCGGCTGCGATCTATTCGGCGCCCTGGCCTCGATCGCCCGGATTTTCGATCCCTTGCCGGCAGGTCCAAAGTGCTGGTGCGCCCCAAAAACGAAAAAGACCGGAAGGGGATCCGGCCTACTTCGCAATTGCTTGATTCCCTTGGGAAACTGGAGCGGGTGAAGCGATTCGAACGCTCGACCCCAACCTTGGCAAGGTTGTGCTCTACCCCTGAGCTACACCCGCTCGCGCGGCTTTTGGGCCGCAAGCCGCGCCTATATGGCTGAAGGGCGCGGCGATTGCAACAGGGAAATCGCAGGTTTTTTGGTCCGCACCCGGCGACGTAAACAAGCCTTCCGTAGCGAAGATAGGAACGGAATCGGCGGCCTCACCGCGCGACGGTCTTGTCTCGACCGCGTCATTGGCCGTAAACGGCGTGATCCAAACCGCGACAACAACAAGTCCGACAAGAAACAACATGCCGAAAACCGAAGCCGAGCTCTTTGCCTTTCTCGCCGATCTTGGGATCGAGGTCTCGACCCTGCGTCATCCGCCGCTGTTCACGGTCGCCGATTCGCAGGCGTTGCGCGGAGAAATCGCCGGCGGGCACACCAAGAACCTGTTCCTCAAGGACAAGAAAGACAATTTCTTCCTGGTCAGCGTCGGCGAGGAGGCGGTGGTCGACCTCAAGCAGATCCACCATGTGATCGGCGCTGCCGGGCGCGTGTCTTTCGGCAAGCCGGAGATGCTGATGGAGCTTCTCGGCGTTGTTCCGGGCGCGGTCACCGTGTTCGGCGTGATCAACGACACGGCGCGAAGAGTGAAGGTGGTTCTCGACCAGGAGTTGATGGGCCATGCCATCATCAACGCCCATCCGCTGACCAACGAGGCAACGACATCGATCGCTGCCGCCGACCTTGTCAAATTCGTCGAGGCAACCGGGCATGATGCTGTTATCTTGAAAGTCACGGCATGATCGCCACATGGATGGCGATAAACCGACTTCTGAGCGAGGATATGGACGTTGTGCCGGGCCGGTGGGCCGGCGGCGCGACCGAAAGGGTGACGAGATGAGCGACAGCAATCAATTTGGCGGCCCGTTTGGCAGCAATGGCGGGCAATATGCCACCACTGTGCAGTATGGCGGCACTGAGGCCGCCCCCGCGAAAGTAGCGCCTGGCGAGCCGCCTGTCGCCGTCGATGTCATCAAGGACACGACGACCGCCACTTTTGCCGCCGACGTCATCCAGGAATCGCGCCGTCAGCCGGTGCTGGTCGATTTCTGGGCTCCCTGGTGCGGGCCCTGCAAGCAACTGACGCCGCTGCTGGAAAAGGCAATCACGGCCGCCCGCGGTAAGGTCAAGCTGGTCAAGATGAATATCGACGACCATCCTTCGATCGCCGGACAGCTCGGCATCCAGTCGATCCCGGCGGTCATCGCCTTTAAGGATGGACAGCCGGTCGACGGCTTCATGGGCGCCATCCCCGAGAGCCAGATCGCCGCGTTCATCGAGAAGGTCGGCGGCAAGACCAATGGTGCGCCGCAGGTGGCCGAGGCGCTTGCCGCGGCCGCGGAGGCGCGCGACGCCGGCGACATGCAGACCGCGGCGGACATCTACGACGCGGTCCTGGAACAGGCGCCGGAGACGATCGAAGCCATTGCCGGGCTTGGCGATCTGCTGTTCGAGGCCGGCGATGCCGAGGGCGCCGAAGCCGTGCTGGCGCGGGCGCCGGAAGCAAAGAAGGATGCGCCGCCGCTGGCCGCGGTGCGCGCCAAGATGGCGCTTGCCGCACAGGCGTCGGCGCTCGGCAATCCGGCCGAATTCGAGCGTCGGCTGGCTGAGAACCCCGGGGACCATCAGGCACGTTTCGATCTTGCCATGATCCAGAACGCCAATGGCGAGCGCATGGCGGCGGCCGACAATCTGCTGGCAATCGTCAAGGCCGACCGCTCGTGGAACGACGATGGCGCCAAGACGCAGTTGCTGCAATTCTTCGAGGCATGGGGGATGACCGACGAAGCAACGCTGGCGGCGCGGCGCAAATTGTCGTCGCTGCTGTTCTCCTGAGCGCGGCATAGCTGTTTTTGCCTGGTGGCCTTGCGGTCGGCGGCGGCTGCGCCAGATTAGGGGCCAGACCGGATCCGTTTTTTGCTTCCTGACGATTTACACGCCAGGTTGCGATGGGCGGACGGATTGATGCGCTTCTGGACGAAGCGAGCGGAGGACTGAAGTGCAGGCGGGAAACGCGCATTACCGGCTCGATACGGATTTGCCGTCGACGGTGCCGATCTTCCCGCTTGAAGGGGCGTTGCTGCTGCCGGGAGGCCGCATGCCGCTCAACATCTTCGAGCCGCGCTATCTGGAGATGGTGGATGAGGCGATCGCCGGATCGCGGCTGATCGGCATCATACAGCCCAGCCTCGACGGCGCGCGGCGCGCCGATGGCGAGCCTGAACTCTGCAACGTCGGCTGCGCCGGACGTATCATTGCGCTTTCCGAGAGTGGCGACGGCCGTTACCTGATTTCGCTGCAAGGCGTGTGCCGGTTCCGCATCGTGCAGGAGCTCGCGGTCAAGACGCCCTTCCGCCAGTGTCGGTTTGCGCCCTTTCTCACCGATCTCGATGAAGGTCAGGCAGAGGCAGAGATCGACCGACCGGCGTTGCTCAAGGCATTTCGCGCCTATCTGCAGGCCAACGATCTTGAAGCCGACTGGGAAAGCGTCAGCCGCGCCGAAAATGCCATGCTGGTCAATGCGCTGTCGATGATGGCTCCCTACGGGCCGGCCGAGAAACAGGCGTTACTCGAAGCGGCGGACTTGAAGACACGCGCCGAAACGCTGATCGCCATCACCGAAATGGCGCTGGCGCGCGAAAACGAGGATTTCGGGTCGAGCCTGCAATAGGAGGCTCTTCCTTCTCCCCTTGTGGGAGAAGGGAGAGCCGCGCGAAACCTGAAGTGATTGCCCAGATAAGGACGAACCGAATGGTGGATGGGCGTGACGGAAAGAATGCCAATGTCGACCCCAGGCTGCTGGAATTGCTGGCCTGCCCGCTGACCAAGGGCCCGCTCACCTGGGATCCGGAGCGCGGCGAGCTCATCTCAAGGGTCGCACGGCTTGCCTATCCGGTGCGTGACGGCATCCCGATCATGCTGCCTTCGGAGGCGCGCGCGATCCCCTTGGAGGACGGATTGCCGCCGCGCCTGGGCGGACCGTCCTGAACTGTAGTGATCCTTCGCTGTCCCGCTGACATTTCGCAAGATTGTGCAGCGTCGCACCGGTATGCTTTATTGAAAATTGCGCCCCTTGGGCATGACCCTTTCTGCCTTCCCCGATAGCGTCGCGCTATCCTGCCGGTCGCTTTGCACGACAGGTACATCGGGCTTCTCCTCCAAAAGCACGGACAGCCAGGGCGTCAGATCCTCGACCTTTTCGGCGACGATATGGATGACGTCCGATTCCGACTGCAGTTTGCCGGTGATACGAACGAACCGCGCTCCCATGACAATGGGCCGGTAGCGATTGAAGGTCCTTTCCCAGAAGATGACGTTGGCGACGGCCTGCTCGTCTTCCAGCGTCAGGAAAATCGCTTTGCCAGTGCCTGGGCGCTGCCGCACGAGCACCAGGCCGGCGACGGAGACCCGCCTGCCATCCGGCACGGAGGGGAGGCGCGCATTGGGCGTGACGCCGGAACGATCCAGCCGCTGGCGCAGAAAGGCAAGCGGATGCGCTTTCAGCGACAGGCCGAGCGAACGGTAGTCGTGGACGACGTGCTCGCCGAGCGGCATTGTCGGGAGCCTGGTTTGGGGCTCGAGATCGCGCAAACGGATCGCCGGCCGGTCGAACAGCGGCAGGGTTTCGGCGGCACTCCTGCCGTCGAGGGCGCGGACCGCCCACAGGGCGTCGCGGCGGTCGAGACCAAGCGAACGGAAAGCGTCGGCTTGCGCCAGTTTTTCGACCTCATCGACATAAAGGCCTGAGCGCAGCCAGACATCGCGAACGGATGCGTAGCCGTCGCCGCGTCTGGCGACAAACACCTCCATGCGCTCCTTCGACAGACCTTTGACCTGGCGGAAACCCAGCCGGACGGCATGATTGGTCCGGATGACGCCGCGCATCTGGGCATGGCGTTCAAGGATGCGGGCCGGATCGAAGGGCGCTTCCTCCAGCGCGCAATCCCAATCGGAAAAATTGACGTCGACGTCGCGGATTTCGACGCCATGGTCGCTTGCGTCGCGGACAAGCTGAGCCGGCTGGTAAAACCCCATCGGCTGGGAGTTCAGGATCGCAGCGCAGAACACGTCGGGATAGAAGGTCTTGAACCAGCAGGAGGCATAGACCAGCAGGGCGAAGGAGGCGGCATGGCTTTCGGGAAAGCCATATTCGCCAAATCCCTCGATCTGCTTGAAGCAGCGTTCGGCGAAGTCTTTCTCGTACCCTCTCTTCATCATGCCATCGACCATCCGCTTGCGGTAATTGCCGATCGTGCCGGTGCGCTTGAAAGTGGCCATGGCGCGACGCAGTTCATCGGCTTCGCCCGGCCTGAAGCCGCCGGCGACAATGGCGATCTTCATCGCCTGTTCCTGGAACAGCGGCACGCCCAGCGTCCTGCCGAGTATCTCTTCCAGTTCCGGCTTGGGATATTCGGCTTTTTCTTTTTTCTGCCGACGGCGCAGATAGGGGTGGACCATGTCGCCCTGGATCGGGCCGGGCCGCACGATCGCCACCTCGATGACGAGATCGTAGAAGGTGCGCGGCCGGAGGCGTGGCAGCATCGACATCTGCGCGCGCGATTCGATCTGGAAGACGCCGATCGTGTCGGCGCGGCAGATCATATCGTAGACATGTTTATTCTCCGGCGGCAGGGTGGCCAGCACATAAGGCTGGCCATAGTCATCCCGCGCCTCCGGATAATAATCCCTAAGCAGGGTGAAGGCGCGCTGCAGGCAGGTCAGCATGCCGAGCGCCAACACATCCACTTTAAGGATTTTCACCGCGTCGAGATCGTCCTTGTCCCACTCGACCATCTTGCGCTCGTCCATCGCCGTTTTGATGATGGGCACGATCTCGTCGAGCCGGTCCCTGGTGATGACGAAGCCGCCGACATGCTGCGAAAGATGACGGGGAAAGCCCATGATCTCGTTGGCGCATTCGATCACATGCCTTGTCGATGGATCGGTCTGGTCGAGGCCGCCGGCCCTGGTCTCCTTTTCGCCGAGCTCCGAGGTCGACCAGCCCCAGATCGAACTGGACAACGCACTCCTGACATCGTCCGAGAGGCCCATCGCCTTGGCCACTTCGCGCATCGCCGAGCGGCCCCGGTAGCTGACGACGGCCGCGGCAAGCGCGGTGCGCTTGGCGCTATATTTGGTATAGATGTACTGGATGACTTCTTCGCGCTTCTCATGTTCGAAATCGACATCGATATCGGGCGGCTCGTTTCTTTCCTCGGAAATGAAACGCTCGAAAAGCGAGTCGATCCTTTCGGGTCCCACTTCGGTGATGCCGATGCAATAGCAGACCACCGAGTTGGCCGCGGAGCCGCGGCCCTGGCAGAGTATGTCCTGGCTGCGGGCGAATTTGACGATGTCATAGACGGTCAGAAAATAGCGCGCGTAGTTCAGACGCTCGATCAAAGCGAGCTCTTCTTGGATGCGCTTCGTCACATCGGCGGGAACGCCTGCGGGATAGCGTAGCGCTGCACCCTCTCGAGCCAGCCTTTCCAACTCGGCCTGTGGCCCGAGGCCCGATTCCGTCGGTTCGTCGGGATAGTTGTATTGGAGGTCACTGAGAGAGAAGCTCAATTCGCCGGCAAAGCGCAGCGTTTCCGCCAGCGCTTGCGGATGTCTGCGGAAAAGCCGCGCCATCTCCATTGGCGGCTTCAAATGGCGCTCGGCATTGGCCGCCAGATCCAGCCCCGCTTCGGCAACAGGCACGTTGAGGCGGATCGCCGTCAGCACGTCCTGCAACCGGCGCCGTTCGGACGTATGGTAAAGAACGTCGTTGGTCGCCATCAGCGGAATGCCCGATGCCTCAGCCATGGCAGCCGCCTGCTCGATACGGAAGCGGTCGTTGCCCTGATAATCCGGCGCAACGGCAAGCCGCAGGTTCTCCCCGAAGCGATCCCTGAGCCGGCTAATCAGTCCGAGATCATCTTCCGCCGGCGCCGACAGATCCGGCAGGACCGCCAGCGACATGAGATCGCCCCATTCGAAAAGGTCGTCGCGATAGAGAAGCGGCGCGCCCTTTTCGCTTTCGTCGCGCATATTGGCTTGCGTCAGCATGCGGCACAGATGGCCCCAGCCCTTGCGGTCCTGCGGATAGGCGAGAACATCAGGCGTGCCGTCGCAAAAAACCAGGCGGCAGCCGGGATGATAGGAAAGACCTTCCACCTTGGCCTGCTGCCAGGCGCGCACGACGCCGGCCACGGTGTTGCGGTCGGCAAGTCCGATCGACGAGAATCCCAAAAACTTTGCCGCGACCACCAGCTCCTCCGGTTTCGAGGCGCCGCGCAGGAACGAGAAATTCGACTGGATGCCGAATTCGGCATAGGGAACGGCCGTCAGCGCATTCATGCGAAGACCCCATGCATGAACCAGCGCGGCGGGACTTGAGAGGCGCCGTAGAGACCCTGGCGGTAGAGCCAGTAACGGCGGCCGTCGCTATCCTCGATGCGGAAATAATCCCGGGTCGGCGCGTCTTCTTGCCCCGACGCCTCCCGCCACCATTCCGGGGCGATGCGTTCCGGCCCTTCGGCGCGCGCAACCCGGTACAGCGCGCGCCGCCAGCGGAAGTTCATGGGCGGTCCCTCAGGCATTTCGGTGGCCGGGACCTCGATCGGTTCGGGCGAACGGAACAGCCGGATGGGGCGTTCCGGCCGGAAGACAGGCTTAGTGTCTTGTATCTTGTCCGGCTTCTTCGGCGGAGAGACCCTTTGCGGCGCTTCCGCGAAGGGAAGCGTGGCGACGGCGCGCTCGGGCAGATGACTCTCGACGGCAATCGGTTTCAAAACCGCGCTGTCGCCGAGCCGGGCGCGGATGCGGTCGGCGAAAAGGGCGATGTCGGCGCCGTCATCGCGCGTCTCGCCGGCGAGATCCGCCTGCTGCATGTCGAAGGCCGCGGCCGTCAGGACCGAGAGGCGCACGAGATCGAAGCCATAGCCGGCATCGATATCCTGTTCGAGCGCGGCTAGCCTTTCGTGGAACAATTTCTGGATCAGCAGCGGCTCGCGCAACGGCCGCGAGGTGCCGACGGCGATGCGGCTGACGGCGCCGTCGACGCGGAAGAGCAGCAGCGCCAGCCTCCTTGCGCCCTCGCCGCGGCGTTCGAGATCCACCTTCAAAGTCGTCGCCAGCATTTTCACCAGCCGCTCTATTTCGTCGGTTAGCATGATGGGCTCTGCGAGATGGCGTTCGACCGAAAGCGGGGCGACCGGCAGGCGCGGCGACACCGCTTCGTCGAGGCGGCCGAGCGCCTGGTCGAGGCGCAAAAGCAGCGAGACACCGAAGCGGCGGGCGAGCGGCGCGCGGGGGGCTGCCATGACGGCCCCCGCCGTGCGCAGGCCGACGCTTTCCAGGCTGGCGCGGATATCAGGCTCGATGCGCAGCGCCGCCAGTGGCAAGGGTGCGAGAAGCGCTTCCTCCTCGCCACCGGGGACGATGCGGTCACTGGCAAACCGCGCTGCCGCCCAGGCAGCACCTGGCGTGGCGGCAAGGCCGGCGCGGACATCAAACCCCTGATGGAAAAAGCGCGACAGGATGTCGTCGAGCATCGAGCGTTCGCCGCCGAAAAGATGAGTGCAGCCGGTGACGTCGAGGAACAGGCCATCGGCTGCGTCGAGCGCCACCAGCGGGGTGTAGCGGTCGCACCAGTCGGCAAGACTTTCGAGCAGGCGGCGGTCGGCCTCGGGATCGGCTTCCAGTACGTCGATCGACGGATGCATGGCGCGCGCGTCGGCTATGCCCATGCCGCGCTTCAGGTGAAGCGCCTCAGCCCGCTCGTCGAGGGCGGCGATGCGCTGCGCGTTCCCCTGGCGATGGCTGATCACCAGCGGCAGGTGATCCGACGGCCGGGAACGCCAGGACCGCCCCAGACGCTGCCGCAGGACCCTTTCCGCGGCGAGATGCGGGAACCACAGGGACAGAATTCGCTGCCCTTCTTTCCTCGCCCCGTCTTTCTTCGAAACTGTGTTCATCGGGGTTCCACTCCAGTGTGAATTGTCCTGGCAAGGCCGTGCGGCTCTTGCCGATGCTGACGGTGAAGGCGGGACGGCCGATCGAGCCGGCGAGCGGCCCGGCAATCGTCTGGCGAGATGCCGACGGCGCCGCCGACAGGACGAGGCGAACGGGTGCCGCCGTCGGCTCGGATTCGCCGGCCTGGCGCAGCAGGAACACCGGCCGGCCGGCATTCTGGGCCCGGGCGTGCAGCCGCCGCGTCGCGGTGAGATCCAGCCGCTGCGGGCTGCCGCGGATTTCGAGGATGACGGCGGCGAGCGCCGTCATCCGGGCGGCCTCCTCGGCGATCCACAGCGCATCGAGGAGTTTTGGCGCCTCGGAAAACAGCAATTGCTCCGGCTCGATGCCGAAAACGGCGTGAAGCCCCCTGGCATAGGGGAAGCCCGCCTCCCGGAAGATTTCCGCGGTGCCGATCCACAGGACCGGCAATTGCGGCCCCTGTTTGAGGATCAGGCTGACGAGCGACAGGGCGAAGCCGGCGACGGCCCCGGCATCGCGGGTCGCGGCGCCATGGATCTCGTTCAGCGCCGCCTTTGGCAGGCCGCCGCTGAGCGCAGCATCAAGCCCCTCGGCGCCGGTGCGCAGAAACGCATCGGGCGGCGCCACGGCGAAGCCGCGGCGGACGATTGTTAGACCCTGGGGTGTGACATCCGCTATTGGATTCTGGGGGAGGACGTCCGCATCAACGGGGGTTGCGCCGGCCGGCGCCTCCAGGCGCTCGGGCAGCGTTCCCTCGATCTTCGCGATCTGGCGGCGCAGGGCAAAAACAGTCTCCCGCGCCACGGCGCTTGTCGCCATGACGGTCAGCTTCCACTCACAATTGTTCCTGTTATGTTCCTATAGATTCCAGAGGGCACCCGAAGAGTCAAGCGGAGTCATGGGGAATTTATTCCTGCCCTTGCGTTGACGGCAACCCGGCCATTTGCCGAGTCCGGCTCGAAAGCCTATATGCCGGGATCAGAAGGACAAAGCATGGCCCGCATCTACAAGACCCGTGTCTGGCACGACCAGCTTTCGCCATCGATGGAGGAAATGGAGTTCCTGGCGTTGGAGGCTTATGCCCATCTGCCGGAGGATTTTCGCAAGCTGACCGGCGAGATCGTCATCCAGATCGCCGAATTCCCGACCGACGAGATCATGGACGATCTGTCGCTGGAAACGCCGTTCGACCTGCTCGGCCTGTTCGAGGGGCGCGGCATCGCCGAGCGCTGGAACCCTCAGACCGGCGAGGGGCCGAACCGCGTCACGCTCTACCGCCGCGCCATCCTGGACTACTGGGCCGAGAACGAAGAGACGCTGGGCGACATCGTCACCCATGTGCTGATCCACGAGATCGGCCATCATTTCGGCCTGTCGGACGATGATATGGAACGGATCGAAGAGGCGGCGGAGTAGGCTGTGCTGATATTCAGGTGATGCCGGCCTGCGAACGGCAGTTTCCTGCGCTTCCGGTGCTCACGTACTCAAAAGTACGCTCCGCTCCGGTTCTCGGAAACCACCCAGTCTGGTCGCTTCGCGCCCGTCTTCGACTCCGGCGCGGCCTGACCTGAATCTCAACACAGCCTGCGTCGGAGTTATGCAAACTCTACCAATCGCTGAGCTTGGTGTTGGGCCCGTATTCCTGGCCCTCGATATCCTTCACCACGGCCTGGCCGCAACGCATGCTCTTGGTCTGCTTGTCGTAGGCATAGGTTGGCGAGCCGAACAGGTGCCAGCCCTTGTTCAGCGCCGCCGTCACCTTGTGGCAGAAGCTGGAATCGTCCGGGCCGGACAAAAAGCGGTAGAGTTTCATTTTTCATTCCTGTCGTGAGTTGCCAATCATGCCCCGATGGCGGCCGCCTTCGCCAGCAGTTTTTCGGCCTGCGCCAGATGCAGCCGTTCGACCATTTTTCCATTCAGTGCAATGACGCCCTTGCCGGCATTCTCGGCAAGCGCGAACGCCTCTTTCACCGAACGCGCCTCGGCCAGCGCTTCGGCAGATGGCGCAAAGGCCCGGTTTGCGGCCTCGATCTGGGCCGGATGGATCAGCGACTTGCCGTCAAACCCCATGGCAGCCGCCTCCCCGCATTCGCTCGCAAAAGCGTCCAGGTCGCGAAAATCATTGAAGACACCGTCGAGCAGGTCGAGGCCGCCGGCTCGCGCCGCCAGCACCATCTGCATAAGCCAGGGTGTGAGATAGCGCCGGTCGGGCGTGGCGAGAATGCCGGTGTCTTTGATCAGATCGTTCGTTCCGGCCACGAAACAAGTTAGCCGCGAGGCCGGATCGCGGCCAAGCTCGGCAATCGGTCCGATGTTGAGCAGAGCCTTGGGCGTTTCGATCATCGCCCACAGTTTCACCGCGTCCGGTGCGAAATTGTCGTCGAGCACGTCGCCGGGTTCGAGGACATCGCGCGGCGTGTCGACCTTGGGCAGCAGGATGGCGTCGGGCTCGCAGCGTGCCGCAGCCAGCAAATCGTCGGCGCCCCATTCGCTGGAAAGCGCATTGATGCGCACGACCATCTCGCAGCGCCGGCCATAGTCGTTGGCAACTGGGCGATCGGCGAAGATGCCGGCGAGTTTTTCGCGCGCGGAGACCTTGTCGGCGGGAGCGACGGCATCTTCGAGATCGATGATGACGGCGTCGCAAGTCAGCGAGGCAAGCTTGGCCAGCGCCTTGTCGTTCGAGGCCGGGATGTAGAGCACCGAACGGCGCGGGCGGTAGGTTTCGGTCGTCATACCAAATCTATGCCGGCTGCGGCCGGTCGAGGCAAGCCGCTTTGACCTGCATAAAAACTGCACAAAAGTCCCGAAAATCTCCTCGCATCCGCCCCGCCGCCGGCGCTTCCGCCGACGACAAGGGCGGCATGCAAGAGCGAGAAAAACTCCGTTGGTCCCTGCCTTACCGCCTCCGCAGTGAGGGCTGGTGGCTCGTCGATCCACCCGGGACGCATCGTTCGGCGACCCTCTTCTCCTTCATCCCTAAATCTCTGCCCAGATATGCCGGCCGCATCAAAGCTGCCGAGAAAGTCCGATCATGACATCGTTGCTTACGGCCGCGCCAAGCTTTTGCGCGCGATTCGGCGTTGCCGTTCTGCTTGCTGCCCTGGCCGATTTCTTCTTTTACGGGCAACCCGTCGGCATCACGCTTTTCCTGTTCGGCATTACGCTTGCCGCCGCAGCCGCGGCCGTCCAGCCTTCGGGGCTCAGCGCCCGCGGCCTGTGGCTCGGGCTCGGTGCCTTGCTTGTCGGGCTGCTGCCGCTCATTGAAAATGTCAGTGCGCTGTCCGTTGCGATCGGGTTTGCGGCGATGACCATCTTCGCGCTTTCGCTGGTCGGCCGGCTGCGGCACGGGCTTGCCCGCATCGCCGGCCAGGTAGTGCTCTTCCTGCTCGCGGCACCATTCCGGTTCGCCCACGATTTCTTTCGCTGGCGCAAGGTGGCGCGGCGGCTTGGCCAACGGCGCATCCGCTTCGCGGCGATCGCCGTCTGGGTGATGCCGTTGACGCTGGGAGCGGTGTTTCTCGCGCTGTTCGGCGCCGCCAATCCGGTCATCGAATACTGGCTGTCGCTGATCGATCTCCTCGCCTTGCTCGACCTCATCCAGCTGCCGCGGCTGGCCTTCTGGCTGTTCATACTTGCCGGCGCCTGGGCCTTTTTGCGCCCGCGTCTGCCGCGCCTTTTTCACTCCATAACGCGTGTGGTGTCGTCTGTGCACGTCGGCCGGGTGACGACGACAAACCCAGCCAAAGCGATCGAGGACATCATCTTCGGCAAGGCCGCCATTCTTCGCGCGCTGGTCGTCTTCAACATCCTATTCGCCATCCAGACCGCGCTCGACGCCACCTATCTGTGGGGCGGCGTCGCCCTTCCCGACGGGCTGACCTACGCCGCCTATGCGCATCGCGGCGCCTATCCCTTGATCGTCACGGCGTTGCTCGCCGCCGGCTTCGTGCTGGCGGCGCTGCGGCCGCGCAGCACGACCTCCGGCGATCCGCTCATCCGCCGGCTGGTCTATGTCTGGGTGGCGCAGAACATCGTGCTGGTCATCTCGTCGATCCTGCGGCTCGACCTCTATATCGGCGTCTATGCGCTGACCTACTGGCGCATCGCCGCCTTCGTCTGGATGGGACTGGTGGCGGCGGGCCTTGCCCTGATCATCGCCCGCATCGCGCTCGAAAGATCCAATGAATGGCTGCTTTCCGCCAATCTTCTGACGCTTTCGGTGACACTCTATGCCTGCTGCTTCATCAACTTCGCCGCGCTGATCGCCAACTACAATGTCGAGCATTCCTTCGAAATGACCGGCCAGGGCACCGAACTCGATTTCTGGTACCTGCGCTCGCTCGGCGCCAGCGCCTGGCCGGCGCTCGACCGCTTCCTCGAGCATCAGGCCAGCACGAATGCGGCCAGCCTTCCCTCCTACCGCGGACTCGCCAGTTTGCTTGGGCAGGACGAGGCCTGCTATCGTGCGGCCCGAGAAAACTGGCGCGCCTGGAGCTTTCGCGACTGGCGGCTCCTTCGTACTCTCGACACAAATATCCCGTTCGTGGTTCCTCAGGGCTCCGAACCCCTCGTGCCGGGCCGCTGATTCATGCCGCATCATATCCTGGTAGCCGACGATGATCCGCACATCCGCGAAATCATCTGCTTTGCACTGGAAAAGGCGGGGATGAAGACGGTTGCCGTAGCCGACGGCGCCGCCGCATTGCAGGCGATCGAACGCCGACCGCCCGATCTTGTCGTGCTCGACATCGGCATGCCGGAGATGGACGGGTTGGAGGTCTGCCGGCGGCTCAGGCACACATCCGACGTGCCGGTGCTGTTCCTGTCCGCGCGCGATGAAGAGATCGACCGCATCCTTGGGCTCGAAATGGGTGGCGACGACTACGTCATCAAGCCGTTCAGCCCGCGCGAACTGGTCGCCCGCGTCAATGTCATCTTGCGGCGCGCTCGCCCGACAAAGGCTGAACAGGCCGACGACAGGCAATTCTCGCATGGCAGACTGGCCTTGGTGCCGGCCAGCCATGCGGCCAGTTTCGACGGCCAGCCGCTGATGCTGACGTCGATCGAGTTCGCGATCCTGAAGGGGTTTCTGGCGCGTCCGGCGCATGTGCTCGGCCGCGACATGGTGATGGCCAATGCCTATGCCGCCAACATCCATGTTGCCGAGCGCACCGTCGACAGCCATATCCGCAACATCCGCGCCAAGCTGGCGGCGGCCGGTTGCACGGATGCGATCGAGACCGTCCATGGCGTCGGCTTCCGGCTCGGCCGGTGCGGCACGTGAGCACCCAAAAATGGATTGGCAGCAAATGGCGGCCGCGCCTCGCTACAGTCGTTGTTGCCATCCTGATCATGGTGATGGCGCTGCCGCTGGTCGGCTTGTTCTTCTTTCGGCTCTACGAAAACCAGCTGATCCGCCAGACCGAGGCCGAGTTGATCGCGCAAGGCGCGGCCCTTGCCGCCATCTATGCACAAGAGATCCGGGATGCCCGCATCCCGGCCGAGAAGCTCGGCGCGGCGGTGCCTGCCGCCAGTGCCAGCGATTCGAACTCCCCCTATCGGCCGATCGAACCGCACCTCGATCTTGCTTCCGATACCGTTCTGCCGACCCGGCCTGCGGCGACAGCCGCCGCCATCGATCCTGCCTTCGCGGCGGTCGGGGCGCGGCTATCGGGGATTCTTGCCGAGACGCAGAAAACCACGCTTGCCGGCTTCCGGTTGCTCGACGCAAAAGGCGTCGTCATCGCCGGGCGCGAAGAGGTCGGCCTGTCGCTCGGCGCGGTCGCGGAAGTTCGCGAAGCGTTGGCCGGCCACTATGCCAGCGCGCTCAGGCTGAGGATCTCCGACGAGCCGCCGCCATCACTCTATTCGGTGAGCCGCGGCACGAGAGTCCGCGTCTTCGTCGCCCTGCCGGTCGCGGTCGACGGCAAGGTCGCCGGCGTGGTCTACCTGTCGCGAACGCCGAACAATATCGTCAAGCATCTCTATGGCGAGCGCGGCAAGGTGGTGCTGGCGACGATCGCCATCCTCGGCGGCACGCTGCTCATCGGTCTTGTCTTCCTGCGCACCGTCAGCCGGCCGATCTATGCGCTGATGGAACGAACGAAACGCATCGCGGCCGGCGACCGCGAAGCCATCGGGCCGCTCGACCATCACGGCACGCGCGAGATGGCAGCCCTTTCCGCCGCCTTCCTCGACATGGCAGAAAAGCTGCATGAGCGCTCGGACAGCATTCAGACCTTTGCCACGCATGTCTCGCACGAACTCAAATCGCCGCTGACGGCAATCCAGGGTGCGGCGGAACTGCTGCGCGATTCGGGTAGCGCAATGGACGAGGCCGAGCGGCGTCGCTTTTCTAACAACATCGTCACCGACGCCGGGCGGCTCAATTTGCTGGTGCGCCGCCTGCTCGACCTGGCGCGCGCCGAAAATCTGGCGCCCAGCAGCGAAAGCACATCAATTGACGCCGCACTGGCGCTGCTGCCGGCCAAAGACAGGTTGGCGGTGCGCGTCGAGGCCGGCGGCGATATCGGTCTGCGCATCTCGGCCGAGAACGCGGCAATCGTGCTGGCCAATCTCACCGACAATTCGGCGCGGCATGGCGCAACGCTGGTTTCGATCACGGCGGCGAGCGCGCACGGCAAGGCAACGATCCAGGTGAGCGACGACGGCGCCGGCATTTCGCCTAGCAACCAGGCCCGCATCTTCGAGCCGTTCTTTACCACGCGCCGTGATTCAGGCGGCACCGGCATGGGCCTCGGCATCGTGCTGGCCCTCCTGAAAGCGCATGATGGCACGATCCGGCTGGTTGACTCCGAGCGCGGCACGCGCTTCGAGATCATCCTGTCGATTGTATAAATTGGAGCCTCATTCCGAAGACCGGCTTTCGGGATCATGCTTCAGAACTGGAGACGCGGAAAACGTGCGCTACGATATCGTCATCATCGGTGGAGCCATCGTCGGCTCCTCGATCGCCTACTATCTGCGCGAGGAAGGGTTTTCGGGCTCCATCGCGCTGGTCGAGCGCGACCCACAATTCGCCCATGCGGCGACGACCCTGTCCTGCGCTTCCATCCGCCAGCAGTTTTCCATCCCAGAAAACATCCGGCTATCGCAGTTCACGCTGAAACTGTTCCGGCGGCTGACGGAAGAGTTCGGGGCGGATGCCGATATCGGCTTTCGCGAAGGCGGCTATCTTATCCTGGCCGGCGAGAACGGCCTGCCGATCCTGCGGGCCAACCACGAGGCGCAGATGGCCGAGGGGGCCGACATCGTGCTTGAGGATGCGGAGGCGTTGGTGCGTCGCTTCCCGTGGCTGTCGGCAGAGGGCATCACCGCCGGCGCCTATGGCCGCACGGGCGAGGGCTGGTTCGACGCACATGCCATGCTGATGCTGTTCCGCAAGGCACTGCGCCAGAAAAACATCGATTTCATCACTGCTGATGCGACCGGCATCGAGCGCCAGGGCGATCGTGTCACCAGCGTCAGCCTCGACAATGGCGAGCGGCTCGAGGCCGGCATCGTCGTCAACGCCGCCGGGCCGAATGCCGGCAAGGTGGCTGATATGGCCGGGCTGGCGCTGCCGGTGGAGCCGCGCAAGCGTAATGTCTTCGTCTTCGAGGCGCGCGAAAAATATGCCGACATGCCGCTGCTGGTCGACCCCTCAGGCATCTATGTCCGGCCGGAAGGCTCGGTCTACATCACCGGCGGTGCCGAACCGGAAGAGGGCGACGGTCCTGCCGACCCCGGCGATTTCGAGCCCGACTGGCCGCTATTCGAAGAGGTGATCTGGCCGGTGCTGGCGACCCGCATTCCGGCCTTCGAAGCGATCAAGCCAACACGCGCCTGGGCCGGTCATTACGACTACAACACGCTCGACCAGAACGCGGTGATCGGACCACATCCCGAGGTGAAGAATTTCCTCTTCGCCAACGGTTTTTCCGGCCACGGCCTGCAGCAGGCGCCGGCCGTCGGTAAGGCGCTGGCCGAGCTGATCGTGCATGGCGGCTACCGCACGGTGGATTGCACGGCGTTTGGGTATAGCCGTGTTGCGGAGGGAAGGGCGTTCAGGGAGCTGAATGTGATTTGAGGCGCCATCGCGTCTACGGCAACGGCGTTGCCGAGCGCATGGCCCTTAACCGTATTGTCGAAAATGCACCAGACCTCAGCGCCCGCCGCACTCGCCGCATCCAGCCGCTGCCTGATCGCGATCAGGCTTTCAGTGTCATAGTCCGAGTAATAGATACGCGGCGCGCCATGCAGGCGGAAGTAAACCAGGTCCGGCCAGCCGGATGGCGTGGCCGCAGCGGGGACGCGAGCCGGATCGGCTGCCACACGCGCTACGCGGAAGCCGGTCAGAAGCGCATCGGCGTCCTGTTCGAACCAGCTCGCATGACGAGGTTCGCAGGCTATTTTCGAGCCGGTTTGCTTTCGCAACAAACCGAAGAACTCCTCAGCGACACGCGGCTCGAAGGACAGGCTGGGTGGCAACTGCACTAGCAGCACAGCGAGCTTCGGGCCGAGGCCTCCGGCCTGCCCGAGGAATGCCTCGGCGAGCTCGGAAATGTAGCACACCCACGAAAAGTCGGTGACGCCGCGGGCGAGGCCAATCAGCGGCTTGCCAGGCGCATCGAGGCGCGCCGTCAACACCATATCCGCGCTGGCAAGCATCGTCTTCAAACGGGCTTCGTCATCGATGGGCCGGGTGGCGCCGAGGCCGGATTCCACCAGCACGCGGCGGAACTCGGCAGCGTCGAGGGTTGGTTCACTGGCGTAGAGGATTTTGGATCGCGTTGTCATGCCGGTGAAAGTGCACCATCGGGCGGCGGTTTTGAAGCTGCTTGGTGCCGATCTTGTGCTTGCTGGATCATCTGCGAGCAAAAACAGCCGCCTTTTATTTGCCCGCCTCTTTGTGTAAACCGGGCGCCAACACATCCCCCGCAGCGAGAAGAAGACGGGCAGACCCATGGAAAAATTCACCAAGCTCACCGGCGTCGCGGCACCGATGCCGATCGTCAACGTCGACACCGACATGATCATCCCCAAGGATTATCTCAAGACGATCAAGCGCACCGGTCTCGGCAGCGGATTGTTCGCCGAAATGCGCTACAAGGACGACGGTTCGGAAAACCCTGATTTCGTGCTCAACAAGCCGGCCTACCGCAAGGCGCAGATCTTGGTTGCCGGCGACAATTTCGGCTGCGGCTCTTCGCGCGAGCATGCGCCGTGGGCGCTGCTCGATTTTGGCATACGCTGCGTCATCTCGACCTCGTTCGCCGACATTTTCTACAACAACTGCTTCAAGAACGGCATCCTGCCGATCACCGTCAGCCCGGAGGATCTGGAGAAGCTGATGGACGACGCCTCGCGCGGCTCCAACGCGACGGTGTCGGTCGACCTGGAAGCGAAGGAAATCCGCGGACCGGACGGCGGCGTGGTCAAGTTCGATCTCGACGACTTCAAGCGGCACTGCCTGCTCAACGGGCTCGACGACATCGGCCTGACCATGGAAAAGGCCGGCGCCATCGCCTCGTTCGAGAAGAAGAACGCCGAGCTGCGTCCCTGGGCCTGAACGGCAAGGTCGTACCGATGGCGGGTCTTCGCTTCAGGTGAAACGGGGGATGTCATGATACGCTCGCCTCTCGCCGGTGCCTTCGGACTGGCGTTGATCCTCCTGCCGATGGCGAGCGTGTTTGCGCAATCGCAAATGCCCGCTGCGACCGACAAGCCCGCCACCGACGACGGGTCGGGCGCGGGCAATTCGGCGGCTTCAGACGACGACAAGCAGGCGCCGGTCCCATTCGAGGGCGGCCAACTGACCATCACCCAGCAGGAAGAGTACGGGGAAAAGGTGCTGGCCTTCGACGGAAAGCAGTTGGTCAGCAACTACGATGTTTTCTTCGACAAGGTCGTCGAGGTCGGCGGCGTCAATGTGGCGCTGGTCGATGTCGGCGACGGCGGCAATCAATGCGGACCGGCCAAGGTGATCGTGTGGAAGCCGGAAGGCGGCACGATCCAGAGTACCACGGTCGAGCAGGACGAATGCGGCGCGCCGCCGGCCGCAGTGTCCGACGACGCCATCTATTTCGTGCCTTATCTGCTGCCGGGAGATTCCAAGCCGGCGCTGCAGTGGTCGCCGACCGGCGGCTTGTCGACCTCGGGCATTCTCACCTACATGCCGGAACCGAGCACCGGCTGGAAGGATGTCGATCCGGCGAAATACGACAACATCATCGATGCCTTTCACAACGAGGCTGTCTACAAAGAAGCTGAGACGCTGCTCGGCGAGGAGATGCCGGACATGGCGACCAGCCTGCTGGTCGGCGGCGGCACCGAGAAGACCGCGTCGGGCGCCTTCTATGCCAGCGGCTGCGTGCCGCATGATTGCGGCGGCAATGACGGCTTCATGGCGGTCGATCCGGCCAGTCAAAAGCTCTATTTCGCCCGCCGCGGCGACACCCCCGAGCCTGACGCGTGGCCGGCTGTGAACACGTGGCCCGCCGAGGTCAGGGAAGTGATGGACAAGGCGCTCGGCTCGCCGAATTAGCTTCTCTGCTTCGCGCCTTCGTTCCGGAGGCGGGACCGAGCGGCGGCAGTCGTCACCTTAGAGCGGTTCATCGTTTCAAGGAGATCCGCTCTATCTCTTTGTTTTTGCGCAATTCCGCAGGGAAAGCGCTATGCGCTTTTCCCGGGAAAACCGTTTCACACTTTTCCTGGAATTGCTCTAGAGCATCAACAAAAAGCCCGGCGCGTGGCCGGGCTTCCGTCGAACAGAGATTTCTATCAATCGCCGTCGATCGCGGTCGCCATGCGGGCGATGGCCTGTTGATAGACGCTGGCGGAATTCCAGCCAGCAATTGCGCCCATATTCGCCTGATAACCCGCGCCGGCCTGCCAACCATGACCCTTGAGGAAGTTGGCAGTGGAAGCCAGCGCGGTGCCCTTGTCGCGCAGATTCTTGTTGCCGACGCCGTACTTCAAAACATTTCCGGGCAGGAACTGCGTGTGGCCAATCTCGCCATGCGCGGCACCGACCGACGAGGCGCTCAACGCTCCGCGATCAACCAGCTTCAGGGCTGCAATGCCGTGCGGATAAAAGAACTCGGGGCGGCGGCAATCATAGGTAAGCGTTAAAATGGCAGAGACCGTATTCTGTTTGCCCATGGAGGCGCCGAAGCCAGTTTCCATGCCCCAGATGGCGAGCAACACACCCGGCGGCACGCCGTAGGTCCGTTCGATCTTGTCGAACAGCGCCGCGTTCGACTTCTTCAGCGCACGGCCCTTGGCAATGATCGCGGATCCGCCGCGGCGCTTCATGAAACTTTCCACGGAGCCGCTGAAGGCCTTATGAAGGGCGCGGTCGACGGCGATCGTCTTTGTTGCGTAGGTCGCTCGAGCCAGAGCAGCTAGACCCTTCGAGCCCACACCGTTGGCCCTGGCCTCCGCGGCGAAATCCGCCTTCCACGCTTCGAAGCCCGCACTCGTCTTGCCGCATTGGGCGGCCTGCGCACCTGTTGCCGCCGCAAGCATCATCAATGCTGCCGCCGCGAAAATCTTTCCCTTGGCAAGAAATGCCATGTTGCTCTCCTGGTTACCTGGATCACGTCCCAATACGAATTTGCCAGCGAAACGCTCGCTTGTCACCGTTAGAGCGGCGTTCGTCCGCTTGGACGCAGTACGCTCCGACACTCTAAATCCGCGCATCGTGCTTTCTGAAAATCGATCCTGATTTTCGGGCCGATGCGCTAAGAAGTCGTTTACGTATCCCCGCCGCAGCGCTGGCGAATGCCGGAGAACTTGCTTACGATCAAGTAATTATTGTGGCGGGGGCTGGAATATTCATGGATGACGTTGATGTCGTGGTCATCGGCGCCGGCTCGGCGGGACTTTCCGCCGCCAAGACCCTGCGTGCAGCCGGCCTTTCTTTCAAGCTGTTCGAAGCGATGAACCGGATCGGGGGGCGCGCCTGGACCAGCGATCAGCATTTCGGTGTTCCTTTCGACATCGGCTGCGCCTGGCTGCACGCGGCCGACCGCAACCCCTATTTTCCCGAGGCGCAAGCCGCCCGTTGGACACTCCACCATCACGACATGAATGTCGATCATCTCTATTATCGCAACCGAAAGGCGAGCGAAGACGAAGAGGCCGCAATGAAGGCGGCCGATATCAGGCTGTTCGAGTTGCTGGCGGCGCATGAGGTCAAGGATGGCGACGACGACCGCCTTTCGGCGTTGCTCGCCAGGGGCCATGCGCCGCGCGCCGCCGCCACCTTCGCCGGGCCGATGGATTTCGGCGCCGACGAGGACGAGATATCGATCCGCGACTTTCAGGCCGCCGCCGATCTCGAGCCGAACTATTTCACCAAGGAGGGGCTCGGCGCTTTGGTCACCCGTTTTGGCGCCGACGTGCCGGTCGAGCTGTCGACGCCGGTGCGGAAAATCCTCTGGGACGTGCCTGGCGTTGCCTGTGTCACCGATCGCGGCACCATCCGCGCCAAGGCAGCCATCGTCACCGCCTCGCCGGCGGTGCTCGCCTTCGAGGAGATCGAATTCTCGCCGGCACTGCCCGACACGCATTTCGCTGCCTTCTTCGACCTGCCGATGGGCATGCTGACCAAGCTGCCGGTCGAAATCAGGGGCACGAGGCTCGGGTTGGCGCCGTTCGACGACCTGCTGATCGAGCGGCTGGCCAGGCACGACATCTACTTTCTTTGCTTTCCGTTCGACTTCGATCTGATGGTCGGCTTCGTCGGCGGCGATTTCGCCTGGGAGATGTCGGCGGCGGGCGAGGCGGCAGGCGTCGACTTCGTCGTCGACCGGCTGTGCGCCATCTTCGGTAGCGACGTCAGAAAACATGTCGGGCGCGCGATGATGACCAATTGGGGCGGCGAGCGTTTCGTGCGTGGCGCCTATGCGGCCGCCCGCCCCGGCCGTTCGCAGGCGCGCGCCACGCTGATGCAGCCAGTGGCGGAAAAGATCTTCTTCGCCGGCGAGCATCTGGCCGGTCCGCTGATGCAGACCTGCGGCGGCGCCAGGCTGTCGGGCGAGGCTGTGGCGAGAGCGGTCGCCGCCCAGCTTGCGGCAAAATAGCATCGGCAGGAACGCCGGTCGCTGATAGGCGTTTGGGCGAAATGCCGCTCCGCACTATATCCGGACCTGATGGTTTGAGACCTGATTTGAGATTGGGATGAAGCTCTTTGATTGCCCGCATTGCGGCCACCGCCTCTATTTCGAGAACGCCCAGTGCCTGAACTGCGCCAGCTCCGTGCTCTACGATCCCGGACACGCGCGCTTCGTGTTGTCTGGCGTCGATGGCGTTTTCCAGTGCACCAATGCCGACGAGTGCGCCTGCAACTGGATGGCGGAACCGGGCCATGCCTTCTGCCGCGCCTGCATGCTGAACCAGTTGATTCCGGACCTTTCGGTCGATGGCAACCGCCGTCGCTGGATCCGCGTCGAAGCGGCAAAGAAGCGGGCGATCTATTCGCTGCTCGCAGCCGGACTGCCGGTCGCGCCCAAGCGGAACGCCGGCGACGAGGCCGGTCTCGCCTTCGACTTCCTCGCCGATCCGATCGGCGGCGGCCCGGGCGGCCGCCGCATCCTCACCGGCCATGGCAACGGCCTGATCACGCTCAATGTCGCCGAGGCGGACTCGGCCGAGCGCGAGAGACGCCGCGTCGAGATGGGCGAGAACTACCGCACTTTGCTCGGCCATTTCCGCCACGAGCTTGGCCACTATTACTGGGACCGCCTGATCCGCGACGATCCGCAACGGCTTGTCGCTTTCCGCGCTTTATTCGGCGACGAGCGCACCGATTACGAGCAGGCGCTGAAGGCATACCATGCCAATGGCGCTCCGCCCGACTGGCAGCAGGGCCACATTTCGGCCTATGCCACGTCCCATCCCTGGGAGGACTGGGCCGAGACATGGGCGCACCATCTGCACATCACCGATACGCTGGAGATGGTGCACGCGTTGAATTTCCCGCTCGGCCGGTTGGAAACCGTGGAGGCCAACGACCTGTCGCGGGGCGACACCGGCGGCCAGCTGCAACCGGCGCCGTCGGAACCTGCCGCCGTTCCCGAACCGTTCGAAAAGATCCTGGCGCGCTGGCTGGTGCTGTCGGAAGCGTCCAACTCGATCAACCGCTGCATGGGCCTGCCGGACCTCTATCCCTTCGTCATCTCGGAGGTGGCCGCACGGAAGCTGGCCTTCGTCCACGAACTCCTGACCGGTGTAGCGAAAGAAACTGGAACAAAACGTGAGCCGGCCGAAGCGTTTTAGCCGGAACGCATGAGGTGTTGTTTCGTTTTCGTTCGCGAGGGACCCAAAAACGGAGCGAAACCATGAAGCGCATACTGTTTCCTGCTGTCGCCGGAGCGCTTGTCGCTATGTCCGGCGCAGCCTTGGCCGATACTGCCGTCTCGGCTGTCGCCGATCTCAATGTGCGCGCCGGCCCCGGCCCGCAATACCCTGTTATCGGCGTGCTCGCCGCCGGCCAGTCGGCAACCCTCGATGGCTGCATCCAAAACAGCAAATGGTGCACCATAGCCGAGGCCAACGGCCAAGGCTGGATCTATTCCGACTATGTGACGGCCGATTTCGGCGGTAACAAGGTCGTCCTGACCGAGCGCCCTGATGACGCAGACATTACCATCGTCGAAGCGCCCGCCGACGTCGACTACCCCGACACCTATACCGGAGCGATCGTCGCTGGCGATCCGATCGAGCCGATCAGGCGGCCACCGGCCGAAGTCCGCACTTATATCGATACGAACCGGCTCGACCCGGTCTATCTCGAGGGCGAGGTGGTTACCGGCGCGACATTGCCCGATACCGTCGAGTTGCGCGAAATTCCGGACTATGACTACCGCTATGTCTATGTGAACGGCCAGCCGGCACTGGTCGATCCAGGCACCCGACGCATCATGTACGTCGAGCGCTGACGCGACCAGCATCAGGCGGCCGCCGGGCAAGAGCCAATGGCGGCCGCCGCTTTTCCGAATATCGTGTCAACCTGAGCTTCCCGCTGGAGCGGCCGCCGCCGCGCCAGCTCTTTTGTTTGAGCACTGGATTTCCCCAAAACCGGTTCCACTTTTGGATACAATGCTCTAGATCATGCGACCCGATGCATCAGGCAAGGAACCCGCGTGACGATCGATCCAACCGCTTTCGCGCGTTACCGGCATATTCCCAACGCCAAGACGACCCTGCCGCGCCTCCTGCTCGGAACGGCGATCGTCATCCTGTTCTGGGTCGCGACAACCATCGCCGTGCTGTTCGGCGGCGCCTATCTTTTTATAGTCTGGCAGGCATCATCGGCCCCGATAGACGGAGAGGCGGTGCAGAACTTCATGGCTTCGCCTGCCGGAATCCTCGCCGCACTCGCCTCGTTTGCCGGAATCTGGCTCGGCCTGTGGGTTGCCATGCGCTGGGTCCATCGCGAGCCGCTGATGGCGCTGATCGGCACCAGCCGCCGCGTTTCGCACTCGGGATTCCTCAAGGGATTGGCCGCGGTGCTGATCACATCGGCGCTCTCCGAAATCCTGCTCTATCTCTTGCAGCCCGAAGTTGCGCGCGGTGCGATCGGCTTGTGGTCCTGGCTGCTGTTCCTGATCCCGATCGCCGTGCTGACCCTGCTGCAGACTTCGTCCGAGGAAGTGCTGTTCCGCGGCTATCTCCTCAGGGGCTTGGCCAACCGGTTTAAAAGCCCCTTCATCTGGGCATTGCTGCCAGGACTTCTGTTCACCTCGATGCATTGGAGCCCAGGCTCGAGTGCTGCCATCAACGCCTGCGTGCTGGCCTCGATCGCCGCTTTTGCGCTGCTGCTGACGCTTGTGGTCTATGCTACGGGCAATCTCGGCGCTGCCTTTGGCGCCCATCTCGGCAACAATCTGATCGGTTTCCTGCTGATTTCCCATCAGCAAAGCTACAATTCCTTCGCGCTGTTCAACGCCAAGCCGCTCGAAGGCCCAGGCTGGACGACGCTTGACGCCGTGCTCATCGCGGCGATGGGCATCGTCTGCAGCCTGTTGACGATCCTGCTGCTGCTGCATCCGCGTTCGCCGCTGAAGATCGAACCGGACAGATCATGATCCCAGAAAACGGAACCCGGTTTTTGGGTAAGATCATGGTCAGGCAAAAAACTGGCGTGCCAAGCTGATGCGCATCACACTGGCGGTGACCGGATCCATCCCCTCCAGGGGCTATGGCGGCACCCAGCGCCAAGTCGAGTGGTTGGCGAGTGAACTGACCCGTCTTGGTCATCTTGTCGTGCTGATCGCCGATCGTGGCTCGAGCCACCCCCTATGCGAGGTGCGGCATGCATCCTCGGAAGCGCAATGCCGTGCCGCCATCCCCGCAGACGCCGATATCGTCCACTTTCACGGCTGGTTTCTCGACGTTCCGTTCCCAACCCTCAACACGACGCACGGCATTTCCCCGGAAAGCCCCAGGCCGCAGGCAAACTGGAGTTTCGTCAGCGCCAGCCACGCGCACAACCACGGCAGGAAGACCTTCGTCTACAACGGCTTCCCGACTGATGCTTACCGCCTGGCCGGTTCGAAGAACGACCACCTTCTGTTTCTCGCCGGCATCGCGCGCGCCAGCAAGAATCTGAATCGCGCGGTCGATCTCGCGAAAAAATTCGATTTCGTCCTCGATATCGCCGGTGGCTCGCGCTGGAAGCTTTTGACGCGCAGCCAGGTCCGGCGCGACGGCGTTTTCTTCAAGAGCCTTGGCAGCCGCTTTCGCTTCCATGGCGTCGTCGACGGCGACGAAAAACTGCGCCTGCTGGGCACGGCAAAGGCCTTTCTCAACCCAATCGCCTGGGAAGAACCGTTCGGCATGGCGCCGGTCGAGGCCATGCTGTGCGGAACGCCGGTGCTGACGACGCGGCGCGGCGCCATGCCCGAGATCGTCGACGACCACACCGGGCGGTTCTTCGACAGCGATGAGGAATTTGCTGCGGCCCTCGACGCGGTCGCCGGCCTTTCCCCGCAGCGCTGCCGGGACTCTGCCGCCGCCCGGTTTCCGATCACCCGCACCGCAAAAGGCTATCTCGATCTCTATGCCCGGATCCTCGACGGCGAAACTCTGCCATGAATCGCCTTTGTTCCCTTCTCCCCCTGTGGGAGAAGGTGGATTGGCGCGTAGCGCCAAGACGGTTGAGGGGTGTTGGACGGAGCGCCTTCCATGCCAAGCTGGAACACCCCTCATCCGACCGAGCTTTCGCTCGGCCACCTTCTCCCACAAGGGGAGAAGGGAAGGGCCTGACCTGGCCATATCACGTCCGCGCCTTGACTCCGCGGCCGATTTCCTGTCTACACGCCGCGAATTCCGCGACGAGTATCCCTCCGAGCAAGCCGACCGGGACGCCGAAGCCTCTTTGAGGTGACGTGCTGTAAATCGATCCTGGAGGCCAACATCCGGCAGCGCTGTGCGCCCCCGGGTGCTTTTTGGCTTTGGACTTTTGCTTGGACTGTTTGGACACTGGGCGCGAACGCATTACCTCTCGGGCATCATCCGGGTGCCAGGGAAAGGGAAAAAGAATGTTTGAATCGCTACAGGAACGTCTTGGTTCGATCCTGAACGGCCTCACCGGCCGCGGTGCCCTGTCCGAGGCCGATGTCTCGGCGGCGCTGCGCGAGGTGCGCCGTGCGCTGCTCGAGGCAGACGTGGCGCTGGAAGTGGTGCGTTCCTTCACCGACAAGGTGCGCGAGAAGGCCGTCGGCGCCGCCGTGGTGAAGTCGATCAAGCCCGGCCAGATGGTCGTCAAGATCGTCCATGACGAGCTGGTCGAGATGCTGGGCGCCGAAGGCGTCGCCATCGACCTCAATGCACCGGCTCCGGTCGTCATCATGATGGTCGGCCTGCAGGGCTCCGGCAAGACGACAACATCGGCCAAGATCGCCAAGCGCCTCAACGAGCGTCAGAACAAGAAGGTCCTGATGGCCTCGCTCGACACGCGGCGTCCCGCCGCGCAGGAGCAGCTCCGTCAGCTCGGCGAACAGGTCAAGGTCGCGACGCTGCCGATCGTCGAGGGCCAGACGCCGGTCGACATCGCCCGCCGCGCCGTGCAGGCGGCGAAGCTCGGCGGCCATGACGTCGTCATCCTCGACACCGCCGGCCGCACCCATATCGACGAGCCGCTGATGGTCGAGATGGCCGACATCAAGAAGGTGTCGTCGCCGCACGAAATCCTGTTGGTCGCCGATTCGCTGACCGGCCAGGACGCCGTCAATCTGGCGAAAAGCTTCGATGAGCGCGTCGGCATCACCGGCCTAGTGCTGACCCGCATGGACGGTGATGGCCGTGGCGGTGCGGCACTTTCCATGCGCGCCGTCACCGGCAAGCCGATCAAGCTGATCGGCACCGGCGAGAAAATGGACGGGTTGGAGGAATTCCATCCCAAGCGCATCGCCGACCGCATCCTCGGCATGGGCGACATCATCAGCCTCGTCGAAAAGGCTGCCGAAAACATCGACGCCGAACAGGCGGCGGCGATGGCCAAGAAGATGCAGTCGGGCAAGTTCGACCTGAACGATCTTGCCGGCCAGCTTCAGCAGATGTCGAAGATGGGCGGCATGGGCGGCATCATGGGCATGATGCCGGGCATGGGCAAGATGAAGGACCAGATGGCCGCCGCCGGTCTCGATGACAAGATGTTCGGCCGCCAGCTCGCCATCATCTCGTCAATGACCAAGGCTGAGCGAGCCAACCCGGATATTCTGAAGCATTCGCGCAAGAAGCGCATCGCTGCCGGCTCCGGTACCGATGCGGCCGAGATCAACAAGCTCCTGAAGATGCACCGCGGCATGGCCGACATGATGAAGGCGATGGGCGGCAAGGGCAAAGGCGGTGGCCTGATGCGCGGCATGATGGGCGGCCTGGCGCAGAAGATGGGCCTCGGCGGCATGATGCCAGGGGGTATGGGCGGCCCGGGCGGCATGATGGGCGGCGGCATGCCGGACCTGTCCAAGATGGACCCCAAGCAGCTCGAAGCGTTGCAGAAGCAGGCGCAGGCAGCCGGTCTCGGCGGCATGAAGGGCCTGCCCGGCGGCCTTCCCGGCGGCGGCGGTCTGCCCGGGCTGCCTGGAGGCATGAAGCTTCCCGGTTTGGGCGGCGGCGGGCTTCCCGGACTCGGCAAAAAGAAGTGAGGGCGCCATGAACGAAGAGAAGGACATGGCCGACGCATATGCGGCGCTGGTCGACTACCGCGCCTCGATCGACAACATCGACGCAGCGCTCATCCACATGCTGGCCGAGCGTTTCCGCTGCACCAAGGCGGTCGGCGTGCTGAAGGCGTCGCACGGCCTGCCGCCGGCCGATCCGGCACGCGAGCAGCAGCAGATCGCCCGCCTTCGTCAACTGGCGAAGGACGCCCATCTCGACCCGGATTTCGCGGAGAAATTCCTGAACTTCGTCGTCCGCGAAGTGATCCGGCATCACGAGCAGATCGCCGCATCAAACGGCGTAACGAAAACCGGCTGACAACAGCCATAACCCCGATCAACGCGAATTAAGAGTTTTAGGAGAAAGAAAATGCCACTGAAAATCCGACTGGCCCGTGCGGGCTCGAAGAAGCGTCCTTATTACCATGTCGTCGTCGCCGACGCCCGTTCGCCGCGCGACGGCCGTTTCATCGAGTCGCTCGGCTCGTGGAACCCGCTGCTGCCTAAGGACGGCGAGCGCGTCAAGGTCGATGCCGACCGCGTCAAGCATTGGCTCTCGCACGGCGCCCAGCCGACCGACCGCGTGCTGCGCTTCCTCGATGAGGCAGGCCTTGCCAAGCGCGAGGCCCGCTCCAACCCGAAGAAGGCCGAGCCCGGCAAGAAGGCGCAGGAACGCGCCGCATTGCTGAAGAAGGCGCAGGAAGATGCAGCCGCCGCTGTTGCCGCGGCGGCAGCTGCGCCGGCCGAGGCGGAAGCCGCGACCGCCGAATAATCCGCTTTCTATCACTACGCAAAACGGCGGGCGCCTTTGCCCGCCGTTTTGCTGTTTCGTTTGACTTATGACGCGGCCCGATCAATAGCCTTCAGGGCAGCGGGCGGTGTAGACGCGTCCATTGCGACCGCGATAGCGGCACTGGCCGCTTTCGGTAGCACGACCGATCAGCGCGCCGGCGACGGCACCGACCGCGCCACCAACGACAGCTCCCTCTACCGGATCGCCTGCTACGGCAGCGCCTACAGCAGCGCCACCCAGGCCACCGACAGCAGCGCCCTGTTCTGTCCGGGAACAGGCTGCGAGTGAGATTGCCAATACCATCAGGACTACCAGTTTCTTCATTGTCGTTCCTCTCAAACGGGGTTTTCCGTCCTCGCCGCCACATGTCCTAACTCGCAACCGGGCGATTTGATCCAAAGACAAAGAAGAAGGGCGACGGCAGAAAGCGCCCTCGCTGGCGGCGCGACCGCTATCAAAAGCCTTTCTATGCCGCCGCTTAATGCGTGAACGGGATCAGCGCGCGCACCCTGGGGTCGCGCAGGAAAAGCCCGCCCCACAGCATGAATCCAAGATAGACGCCGAACAGTGTGTGCGAGAACAGCGGGCTGCCGATGCGTATATGGGGCGCGATGGCACTGCCGAGATAGGCGGTGAGCAGAATGGCGCCGAGCATCGAGGTACGCGGCACCGCATAGAGCGCGGTCGAGACCAGCCCGATGACGCCGAGCATGCGCGAGACATTGGGATCGGCCGGCCAGCCGAGCTGCACCATCGTTTGGGTGACGATGTCGAGTGGCGGCAGCTTGATGACCCCATCGAAAATCATGAACAGCACGATGAGGGTGCTGAGCCCACGGCCGGCCCACAGCGCGCCCGGCGTGACGGATGCGGTTTGAGAAATGGTCATTGACGTTCCCTTCGGCTGTTTAGAGCACTGATCCTCTAGCCAGGACCCGAACCAAGGACGCGGCGTGGGATGACGATCCGACACGCCTACGATTTTTTGGGCGCATGGTGCTGCGATGAGTGCGGGAACAAACCTAGAGCGGTTCAGCTTTTGATAGAACCGCCGAACCGCTCTAAGTATTTGTTTTTACGCAATTCCGGACGGAAAACTGCTAAGCACTTTTCCTGGAATTGCTCTAGGAAAAATAGAATTTTTCGGCGGGAATCATTTTCGGCGGCGCCTCGCCGAGCGCTTCGAACACCGAGATTTCACAGACGCGGCACAGGCCGTCGAGGGCGAGATCGTTGGCCTCGGTGCCGAACGGATCCTCCAACTCTTCCGAAAGCGCGTCGAGGCCGAAGAAGGTGTAGGCGATCAGCGCGGTGAATAGCGGCGTCGCCCAACCGGCAGTCGAGGCGAGCCCAAACGGCAGCAGCAGGCAGAAGATATAGGCGGTGCGCTGCAAGAGCAGCGTGTAGGCAAACGGAAGCGGTGTTCCCATGATGCGCTCGCAGCCGGCCTGTGCTGCGGCGATTTCCGACAGGCGCTCGTCGAGGATGCGGTAGCCCATGACGTCGATCGCCCCGGCCCGGTACAGCGCGGCGGCTCTTTCTCCCATCCGCCGCACCATGGCGTCGGGCGCGTTGGCCTGTTTGGCGGCACTTTCGGCTTCGTCGCCGATGAACGCGCGTGCATCCGACGTGGCGTCCACCCGCCTGAGCAGGCCGCGCAGGAAGTGGCAAAAGGCGATCGCCTCCATCAGGAAGCCGCGCAGTTCCGCCTGGTTTTCGATCAGCCCGGTGCTGGCGCGTGCCAGATTGCGGATGTCGAAGACAAGCTGGCCCCACAGCTTGCGCGCCTCCCACCAGCGGTCATAGGCGGCATTGTTGCGGAAGCCGAGATAGATCGACAGCGCCACACCGAGCAAGGCGAAGGGTGCCGGGCCGGCATTGCCGAAGTCGAGCTCCAGTGCCCTGACCGCCAGCACCACCAGCGCGCCATAGACGCCGAAGCCGAAGATCTGCGGCAGGATGCGCGGCACCACCGAGCCGCGCATGATGAAGAACAGATGCAAGAATCCCGGACGCGGGCGAACGATCATCGAAACCCCTTTCACGGACCGGCAATGGTCCTGATTGGTTACATTGTGCGGTTCAATACACGCACAAGCCCGGCTGCCAGCGACATGCCGATGTCGTCTTGCCTGGATGGGGCAGAGCACGCTATCGAAATCCCTAAGACGTTCGGGGAGCAAATCGATGGCCGGCGAGACGGACCTGAAGAAACTGCTGGCGACGATGACGCCGGAATTGCGTCCCAGCACCCATGTCTTCGCCACACTGCCGCCTGGCGCGCCCGCACCAGCCGGCCTCGAGCCGGTGATGCTGTTTCGCGAGCGCGAAGGCACGACGCTGATCGTGCTTGAAGAAGAAGCCAGGGCCGTTGGCCTGGAAACCGTGTTCCGCTGCAGGATGCTGACGCTGAATATCCATTCGTCGCTGGAGGCGGTCGGCTTCCTCGCCGCGATCACCACGCGTCTGGCCGCCGCCGGCATGGGCGTCAATCCGGTCTCGGCCTTCTACCACGACCATCTGTTCGTCCCCGCCGACCGGGCAGAGGAGGCGATAGATGTGCTGCGGAGCCTGGCGGAGGAGAACCGGGGGGTGACTACCTTTCCCCCGTGAGCTGGGAGAAGGGAGCTAACGGCCGAAGGCCGAGCCCGCGTCCGCGGGCCGCCGGCTTTCCGGCGCCCCGCGGAGGGCCCGCCGCGGCAGCGGCGATACGGCCCGTGAGCGAAACCTAAACGGCCGAAGGCCGAGCCCGTGAGCGAAAACTAAGCCGCCTTTTTCTTCGGCTGGATCAGTCCGCGCTCGATCAGCAATTCGGCGATCTGCACCGCGTTCAGTGCGGCGCCCTTGCGCAGATTGTCGGAGACGATCCACATCGACAGGCCGTTGTCGATGGTCGAATCCTCGCGGATGCGCGAGATGAAGGTGGCATCCTCGCCGGCCGATTCCAGCGGCGTGATGTAGCCGCCGTCCTCGCGCTTGTCCAAAACCTGGCAGCCGGGGGCATCGCGAAGAATATCGCGTGCCTCGTCTGCGGTGATCGGCTTTTCGAACTCAATGTTGACTGCTTCCGAATGGCCGATGAACACCGGCACGCGCACGCAGGTCGCCGTCAGCTTGATCTTGGGGTCGAGCATCTTCTTGGTTTCGGCGACCATCTTCCACTCTTCCTTGGTGAAGCCGTCGTCGAGGAAGACGTCGATATGCGGGATGACGTTGAAGGCGATGCGCTTGGTGAACTTCTTGACGTCGACCTGGTCGGCGACGAACACGGCGCGTGTCTGCGTGAACAGCTCGTCCATGCCTTCCTTGCCGGCGCCGGAGACCGATTGATAGGTGGCGACGACGACGCGCTTGATGGTGGCGAAGTCGTGCAGCGGCTTCAGCGCCACGACCAGCTGCGCCGTCGAGCAGTTTGGATTGGCGATGATGTTCTTGCGGGTGAACAGCGAAATCGCGTCCGGGTTCACTTCCGGCACGATCAGTGGCACGTCCTGGTCGTAGCGGAATGCCGACGAATTATCGATGACGACGCAGCCCTGCTTGCCGATTTTCGGCGACCATTCTTTCGAGACATTGCCGCCGGCCGACATGATGCAGATGTCGGTGTCGGAAAAATCATACTGGTCGAGCGCCCTGACCTTCAGCGTGCGGTCGCCGAACGACACTTCCGTGCCCTGGCTGCGCCGTGAGGCCAGCGCCACCACTTCGCTCACCGGAAAGCCCCGCTCTTCCAGTATGTTGAGCATTTCCCGGCCCACATTGCCCGTGGCGCCGACGATTGCAACCTTGAAACTCATCGAAATCTCCTGTCCTCTCCGCTCGGTTTTTGGAGAAAACCCGCCGGCCGATGCGGGTTTCAACCCCCGGGCCGGACCCGGGAGAGGGTGGTTAGGCCAAGGGAATCAGACCGTTTTAGTGGTCGTTTTACCGGTTTCTTTGACCAAGAATGGGGTTTTGCTGGAACGAGGAGATGCGCCGACGCGTCCGGCGCAATGGTTCGCATTGCGGCCGGGGAGGTCGTATGCAAGAAGCGCCACTAAAAGGCCGTGCATCGAAACTATCCCGTTCGGTGCCGGCTTTTACGCGGTTTGCGTAAAGAGTCAATCGCGACGAGCGAGGCGGCTTGCCCTGTACAATGGCGGCGGCGCGAAGTACGAACGATTGGATCGTTTGGCTCGTGGCGCTCCCAGCGCTTGCCGACGGATGACCCATTGCCGGGCATAGAAGAATCCGAATTCCGAAAGAAGCATATGTCCAATTTCGAAGCACTTGTCCCCGCGCTGGCAAAGGCGCTGGAAAAACGCGGTTATGTCGAGCTGACACCGGTGCAGAAGGCGGTTCTCGAGCTCGGGCAGGCCGATGCGCTGGTTTCGGCGCAGACCGGCTCGGGCAAGACCGTCGCTTTCGGCCTCGCCCTTGCGCCGACGCTTCTTGACGGCGCCGAACGCTTTTCCCACGCCGCCGCACCGCTGGCGCTGGCCGTGGCGCCGACGCGGGAACTCGCCCTGCAGGTGACCCGCGAGCTGGAGTGGCTCTACGAACTGACCGGCGCAGCGATAGCGTCCTGCGTCGGCGGCATGGACATGCGCACCGAGCGGCGCGCGCTGGAACGCGGCGCCCACATCGTCGTCGGCACGCCCGGTCGGCTGCGCGACCATATTACCCGCAATTCGCTCGACATGTCGGCGCTCAAGGCCGTGGTGCTCGATGAAGCCGACGAGATGCTCGACCTTGGCTTTCGCGAGGATCTGGAATTCATCCTCGACGCTGCCCCTGCCGAGCGCCGCACCTTGATGTTTTCCGCCACCGTGCCGCGCTCCATCGCCACGCTGGCCAAGGGCTACCAGCGCGATGCGGTGCGCATCTCGGCCTCCGGCGAGGAAAAGCAGCATCTCGACATCGAATACCGGGCGCTGAGCGTAGCTCAGGCCGACCGGGAAAACGCCATCATCAACGTGCTGCGCTATTACGAGGCGAAGAACGCACTGGTGTTCTGCAACACGCGCGCTGCCGTCAATCACCTGACCGCGCGCTTCAACAACCGCAACTTTTCCGTCGTCGCGCTTTCGGGCGAACTAAGCCAGTACGAGCGCAGCCACGCGCTGCAGGCGATGCGCGACGGCCGCGCCAAGGTCTGCATCGCCACCGACGTGGCGGCGCGCGGCATCGACCTGCCCAACCTCGAACTGGTGATCCACGCCGACCTGCCGACCAATCCGGAGACGCTCCTGCACCGAAGCGGGCGGACGGGACGGGCGGGACGCAAAGGCGTCAGCGCGCTGATCGTACCCAACAATGCCCGCAGGCGCACCGAACGGCTGCTGCAAAGTGCTGGCCTTGCGGCGACATGGGCGAGCCCGCCTTCGGCCGACGACGTCCTGCGCCGTGATGACGAGCGTATCCTCGCCGACCCAGTCTTCAGCGAACCTGTGACGGACGATGAGCGCGGTTTCGTCAGCACGCTTCTCGACCAACGTGGCGCCGAACTGGTGGCGGCGGCCTTTGTGCGTCTCTGCCGCTCCAGCCGCTCGGCGCCCGAGGATCTCTTAGACGTCGCTCCGTTCACGCCGTCGGGCGACAAGTTTGCGCGCAGGGACGAGGCACCAAGCCGCCGCGACGATTTCGGCGACAGCGTCTGGTTCTCGCTGTCTGTGGGGCGCCGGCAGAATGCCGAGCCGCGCTGGCTGATCCCGATGCTGTGCCGGACAGGCGGCATCAGCAAGCGCGAGATCGGCGCCATCAAGATGCAGCCGGAAGAAACCTTCGTGCAGATCGCCGCCGATTGGGCCGACCGGTTTGTCCAGGCGATCGGCCCGGACCGCAAGCTGCAGAACAATATCACAGTGAAGCGGCTGGACGGCACGCCCGACCTGTCGCGGGCCGGCTATCAGGAACCACGGCCGGACAAGAAGCCGCATCGTGGCAAGCGGACGTTCGACCAGAACGCGCCCAAATTCGAGAAGCGCGCCCCGTCAGCCGATCAGCGCCCCGCCGCGTTCGAGGCAAAGCCCTGGGCCGGTAAGGCAGGCAAACCGAAATTCGAAAAGACCGGACCCGCCAAGAACAAGAAGCCGAAGAAGCGACCGGCTTAGCGACTTGCCGGCATCGTTGGCTTGCCATGACGTGCAAGGGGCTGTCTTTCGCCAAGGCGGACTTCGACGATTGATCGTCTCCAACACGGGTGAAAGCGCTATCATTTGTCTGAAGCGATTGGTTCCCCGTTCCGCGCACACCCCTTGCGATCTACCGGAACTTTGAACAGTCTGGCGGGACGCGAATGGGGGGCAGGGCATGCGCGGCGAAGTTCTTCACTATGACGAGGACCAGGGTTTCGGTTTCATCACCGGAGCAGACGGCAACCGCTATACGTTCGCGCGCGAGGATCTGCGCCGAGAGGCGTCGATGGTCAGGGGCACGGCCATCGAATTCCAGCCAGCTGGCGGACGGGCACGCGACGTTTTTTCGATCCAAACTGCCAGTTCGCCTGCCGCCCCATCTCAGGCCGGCGAAGCGCCCTGGGCGCCGCAACGTTTCGGCCGTTTCGCTGAAAATGGTCCCGCCACCAGCCTGTGGAGCTACTTCTGGCGGGGCCTGACTGAAAATTACTTCAACTTCGCCGGCCGTGCCCGCCGCAAGGAATATTGGGGTTATCTCCTGTTCTGGACGATCGCGTTGATAGTGGTCGTCGGCATTGGCCTCCTCATCGACGACTCCATGGGCAATATGGACGAGTTGCCGGCAGTGACGATCAGCCTTTGCGGCGTGTTTGTGCTGGCGACAATCCCGCCATGGATCGGACTGAACGTGCGGCGTCTGCATGACATCGGCTTGACCGGCTGGCTTTTTCTGGTGGTGTTTATCCCGACCATCGGCGGGCTGATCGTCCTGGTCTTCGCGCTGATCCCGTCTCAGGCCCGTGAAAACCAGTGGGGCCCGGCGCTGGCAGACGTCTAGCCTAAAACGTGTATCTTGCAATGATTTACAACTTTTGGTAGTAGCCAAGCGGCACAGTATTTGGGGGCAAGGCAATGCGCGGCACGGTTTATCATTATGACCAGGATCAGGGTTTTGGATACATCAATGGAGTCGACGGCAAGCGTTACATCGTCGGGCATGAGGATCTGAGTCCCGGCGTGGTGTTGGTCAGAGGCGCGCCCGTCGAGTTTCAGCCGGACGATGGGACTGCGCGCGCCGTCATTGCAGGAGGGCCAAGCGCCGCCGAATCCAGCAGCCTCATTCCCCGTGGCGTTGAACCTGCCCAATCCACCACCGGATTATGGACGTATTTCTGGCGCGCATTCAAAGTGAGACATGTCAGCTTCACCGGCCGCGCCCGCCGCAAGGAATTTTGGGGCTTTCTTCTGTTCACGCTGATCGTGTTCTTCGCGCTTGTTGCGTTCGGCCTTCTCATCGATGCAGCGATCACAGCTATCGGAGGCGACGTTGGAGCTTTGGGTTATGCGCCAGCCTTCGTGTTCCTGCTTCTGACTGTCCTGCCGTGGTTTGCCCTCATGGTACGACGCCTGCACGACATCGGCTTGAGCGGCTGGTTCGTTTTGCTGTACTTCGTTCCCGGCTTCAACACGCTGGGTGTGTTGGCCCTTGGCCTTATCCCATCCAAGGTCGGCGAAAACCCTTGGGGGCCGGTGCCGGCGGGTGTCAGGATTTAATCGCGGTCGCTTCAGCGCCTCGCCCGACAGCCTGAGAAAGATCTTCTGGCCGTGCCGCTCGGCACCCAGCCCGTCATAGAAGCGCAGCGCACCTTCGTTCCAGTCCTCGGTGGTCAGGTCGATGCGACCGATGCCTTCACGCAGGCAACGGCCGGCGAGAAAGCCGATTAGCGCCCGACCGATACCCGCGTTGCGGGCATTCTCGCGCACGAACAGGTCCTTGAGAAACAGCAGCCGCTCAAGATCGATGCCGGGATGCGCTATGGCAACCGAGGCCAGTCCGCAAACCTCGCCCTCGGCGAAGGCGAGCGCGAAATGCGGATAGGCCGGGCTTTCCTGGCCAAGCCATTTCTGCGCGGCTGACAGAGCCCGGTCCGCTTCGAGCGGCGGCTGCCGGTAATGCACCGCCATGTCGCACAGCATGACGGCAAGCGCTGTCGCTTCTTCGGTCGTCGCCCAGCGGACGCCGACCGCCACAGGCTCAGCCCAGGAACTTGGCGATGATCGCATCGCCCATCTGAGTGGTGCCGACCTCGGTCATGCCCTCGGACAAGATATCCCTGGTGCGAAGGCCGTCGTCTAGCACGGCGGCGATCGCGCTTTCCAGGCGGTCGGCTTCCGCCACCATGCCGAAGGAATAGCGCAGGCACATGGCGAAGGAGGCGATCATGGCGATCGGGTTGGCGATGCCCTTGCCTGATATGTCGGGCGCCGAGCCGTGCACCGGCTCGTAGAGTGCCTTGCGCTTCTTGGTCTTGGCATCCGGCGCGCCGAGCGATGCCGACGGCAGCATGCCGATCGAGCCGGTCAGCATGGCGGCGATGTCGGACAGCATGTCGCCGAACAGATTGTCGGTGACGATGACGTCGAACTGCTTGGGCCAGCGCACCAACTGCATGCCGCCGGCGTCGGCCAGCATGTGATCGAGCTTGACGTCTGCGTATTTGGCCTTGTGGGTCTGGGTGACGACCTCGTTCCACAACACGCCGGATTTCATCACATTGCGCTTTTCCATCGAGGTAACGTGGTTCTTGCGTGTCCGCGCCAATTCGAAGGCGACGCCCGAAATGCGCTCGATCTCGAACGTGTCGTAGACCTGCGTGTCGATGCCGCGTTTCTGGCCGTTGCCAAGATCGATGATCTGCTTGGGCTCGCCGAAATAGACGCCGCCGGTGAGTTCGCGCACGATCAGGATGTCGAGCCCCTCGACCACGTCCTGCTTGAGCGAGGAGGATGCCGCCAGCGCCGGATAGCAGATGGCCGGCCTGAGATTGGCGAACAGCTCCATATCCTTGCGCAGCCGTAGCAGTCCCGCCTCCGGGCGCACTTCATAAGGCACCGCATCCCATTTCGGCCCGCCGACGGCGCCGAACAGCACCGCGTCGGCGGCCATCGCCTTGGCCATATCGGCATCGGAAATCGCTGCGCCATGTGCGTCATAGGCGCAGCCGCCGACGAGCCCCTCATCGGTGACGAAACCGCTGCCGAGCTTGTCGTTCATGGCCGCGATCAGCTTCTTCACCTCGGCCATGGCCTCGGGGCCGATGCCGTCGCCGGCGAGCAGGAGAAGATTTTTCGAAGCCATCAGAACCATCCTAACTATGGCGCATGACCCCGAAATCGGAATCGATTTCGGAAAGGATCATGCGCAGAACCAAAATTCTACAGCGTCCTTTGCGCGTCCAAAAAGGACGCGCGGCGCTATCGTAAGCCGTGGCCTTGCTAAACGCCAAGCGGCTGGCGCGCAAGCGTTTGGTTCAGGGCGTCTTTAGCGGATCCTTCGTCGATATCGCGCTAGCTTCTGCCGCGCTCAGGCCGTGCGTTTGAGCGCCGTCACTTCGATCTCGATCTTCATTTCCGGCTTGTTTAGCTGGCAGACGATCATCGTCGCTGCCGGCCTGATGTCGCCAAACGCTTCACCGAGGATTGGAAAGACGATGTCCACAAAAGCCGCGTCGGTGATGTAGTAATGCGCCCGCACCACATCGGCCATCTCGAAGCCGCCGTCCTGCAGCGCCTTGGCGATCGTCGCAAGGCAATTGTGCGTCTGCGCCTCGACCGTCTCCGGCATCGACATGGTCGCATAGTCATAGCCGGTCGTTCCGGAAACGAAACACCAGTCGCCCTGCACCACGGCGCGCGAATAACCGGCAGCCTTCTCGAACGGCGAGCCGGTGGAGATCAGTTTTCGCATGGGTTCCTCGCGTATTCCTCAGGCACTGTTGAGCTGAAGATGTGCCTTCCGGCTACAGGCTGGCCGCAACGACCGTCCACAGTCCCTTTGAGGCTCAGCCAAAGAGCCAAATCCCTCTGCGCAGAGACTGACTAGCTTTTTCGACTACGCGCCGCCAGCGTCCTCAGCCTCAGCGCGTTGAGGCGGATGAAGCCTTCGGCGTCCTTCTGGTCGTAGGCGCCACGGTCGTCCTCGAAGGTGACCAGCGCGTCGGAATAGAGCGTCTTCTTCGACTTGCGGCCGGTGACGATGACATTGCCCTTGTAAAGCTTCAGCCGCACCGTGCCTTCGACATCCTCCTGGCTCTTGTCGATCATCGCCTGCAGCATCAGGCGTTCGGGCGCGAACCAGAAGCCGTTGTAGATCAGCTCGGCATAGCGCGGCATGAACTCGTCCTTGAGGTGGGCGGCGCCACGGTCGAGCGTGATCGATTCGATCGCCCGGTGGGCTGATAGAAGGATAGTGCCGCCGGGGGTCTCGTAGACGCCGCGCGATTTCATGCCGACGAAACGGTTCTCGACGAGGTCGAGCCGGCCGATGCCATTGTCACGGCCGAGATCGTTGAGCGCAGCCAGCATCGTCGCTGGTGACAGCTTCTTGCCATCGAGCGCGATCGGATCGCCTTTGAGGAATTCGATTTCGATCTCGGTGACCTTATCAGGCGCGTCCATCGGCGAGACGGTGCGCTGGTGGACGAATTCCGGCGGCTCGTTCCACGGGTCCTCCAGCACTTTGCCTTCCGAGGAAGAATGCAGGAGATTGGCATCGACCGAGAACGGCGCCTCACCCTTCTTGTCCTTCGGCACCGGTATCTGGTGCTGCTCGGCGAAGTTGATCAGGTCGGTGCGCGACTTGAACGACCAGTCGCGCCATGGCGCGATGACCTTGATATCGGGGTTCAGCGCATAGGCCGAAAGCTCGAAACGAACCTGGTCGTTGCCCTTGCCGGTGGCGCCATGGGCAATCGCATCGGCGCCGGTCTCTTTGGCGATCTCGACGAGGTGCTTCGAGATCAGCGGCCGCGCGATCGAGGTGCCGAGCAAGTAGGTGCCTTCATAGACGGCGTTGGCGCGAAACATCGGGAAGACGAAGTCGGAAACGAACTCCTCGCGCACATCCACGATGCGGATGTCCTTGATGCCCATCATCTCGGCCTTGCGCCGCGCCGGCTCCAACTCGCCGCCCTGGCCGAGGTCGGCGGTGAAGGTGACGACCTCGGCGCCGAGCTCGGTCTGCAGCCATTTCAGGATGATGGAGGTGTCGAGGCCGCCGGAATAGGCGAGCACGACTTTCTGGACGGCTTTTGCTTTTGACATTTTGGGCGGTTCCGCGACGGGGTTCTTCGCGGGCGAGGTATCACGCCGGTTCCGGCTAGCGCAAGGGACGAACGGTGTTCAGGTCTTCGGGTATAGCTGCCGATCTTCCCGGCGGGTGCGCCGGCCATAAGCTGGCGCCGGCTTGGCACCTGCGCTATAGGCTTCAACTCCTTATCCAGGGGCCGACCATGTCCTTCATTCCCGATACCACCACGCTGATCCAGTTCGCCATCGCCACCTTCATCCTGGCGATCACGCCGGGGCCTGACATGACATTGTTCGTCTCGCGCACGCTGAGCCAAGGGCGCGCCGCCGGTTTTGCCTCGATGGCCGGCGCGCTGTGCGGCACGCTGATCCACACGACGCTGGTGGTGGTCGGCATCTCGGCGCTGATCGTCGCCTCGCCGATGGCCTTCCTCGTGCTCAAGCTGTTCGGCGCCGGCTATCTCGTCTTCTTGGCGTGGCAGGCAATCACCAAGGGGTCGGCGTTTTCGCCGGAGAAGAAAAGCGGCCCACAGATTTCGTTGTTTCGCAGCTGGGCGGCCGGGCTCGGCGTCAATCTGCTCAACCCGAAGATCATCTTGTTCTTCATGACCTTCCTGCCGCAATTCGTCTCCGCGCATGATCCGAACGCGCCCGGAAAACTGTTCTTCCTCGGCGCGATGTTCGTTGTGCTGTCGATACCGGTGACGGCGCCGATGGTGTTTGCAGCAGAAAAATTCTCAGCGGCGATGAAGACCAGCCCGCGGGTGACGCGCGTCGTCGACTATCTGTTCGCCGGAGTGTTCTCGGCCTTCGCGCTCAAGATCCTGACCGCCCAGGCGAAGTAGGGCTCTACAGCGCCGCGCGTCCTCTTGGACGCGCAAAGACGCTGTAGTACTTTCATTTTGCGCATGATCTCCAGCGAAAATCGATTTTCGATTTTTCGCGGACGCGAACCTTCGGTTCGGGGTCATGCGCCGATCTGACGCCAGCTTCCGGCCGAGCGCCCAGCGCTCAGCCAGTAGAAAATGCCGCCGACCATGCCGCAGCCGATCACCGCCAGCATGACGCTGGTGTTGGTGACCTCGAAATTGGCGTCGCCCGTCTGGCGGACGAAACCGAGGAAAACAGCGGCGACCGCCGCACCCGCCAGTGCATAGAACAGCCAGTCGCGCCGTCCGAGGATCTCGGAAACGAGGATGGCGATGGTCGCCGGCATAAAGGCGAAATAGGCGACGAACAAAGCAACGAAGGGGACGGAAAACCACAGCGAGGCCTGCGCCGCCGGTTGCGTCTCGTCGGTCATCAGCCCAAGAGACGCCAGGAACATGATGTTGAGGAAGGCGCTTGCCGCCAGCGAGGCGACGCCATAGCCGATCAGGATGACGGCAAAGCGGATGAGGTAAGCGATAAGGCGGTTCACGCCTCGCCATGCCCCGCGATCATCATCGCTTCCAGCGCAAGCCGGTCGACCTTGCGCATGCGCTCGGATTCCGATTTGAGCTGGCCGCAGGCGGCGAGGATGTCGCGGCCGCGCGGCGTGCGGATCGGCGAGGCGTAGCCGGCATTGTTGATGTAGTCGGCGAATTTCTCGATCGTCTCCCAGTCCGAGCACTGATAGTTGGTGCCCGGCCATGGGTTGAACGGGATCAGGTTGATCTTGGCCGGAATGCCCTTGAGCAGCTTGATCAGCCCCTTGGCGTCCTCGATCGAATCGTTGACGTCCTTCAGCATCACATATTCGAAGGTGATCCGGCGGGCGTTCGACAGGCCGGGATAGGCGCGGCAGGCGGCGATCAGCTCTTTCAACGGATACTTCTTGTTGATCGGCACCAAAAGGTCGCGCAGATCGTCATTGGTGGCATGCAGCGAGATCGCCAGCATGACGCCGATCTCCTCGCCGGTGCGGAAGATCTCCGGCACGACGCCGGAGGTCGACAGCGTGATGCGACGCTTCGACAGCGACAGCCCGTCACCGTCCGAAGCGATCAGCAGCGCCTTCTTCACCGCCTCGAAATTGTAGAGCGGCTCGCCCATGCCCATCATGACGATGTTGGACACTTTGCGGCCTTCGGCCGGCACGATGGCGCCGTCCGGCGTGTCGCGGTCGGGGAAATCGCCGAGCCGGTCACGGGCGGTGAGCAATTGCGCCAGGATTTCCTCCGCCGTCAGGTTGCGCACCAGCTTCTGTGTGCCGGTGTGGCAGAAGGAGCAGGTCAGCGTGCAGCCGACCTGCGATGAGATGCAAAGCGTGCCGCGGCCCTCTTCGGGAATGTAGACGGTCTCGATCTCGACCGGCCGGCCGGCGCCGCGCGGTGGGAAGCGAAACAGCCATTTTCGGGTGCCGTCGGAGGAAATCTGCTCCTCGACAATCTCGGGCCTGCCAACGGTGAAATGCTTGTCGAGTTCGGCCCGCAGATCCTTGGAGATGTTGAACATGCCGGCGAAGTCGGAGACGCCGCGCACATACATCCAGTGCCAGAGCTGCTGGGCGCGCATCTTGGCCTGGCGCTCCGGCACGATGCCTGATGCAATGAGGGCAGCGCTGAGTTCGGCCCGGGTCAGGCCGATCAGCGACGGTTTTTCGGCCAGCGTGGCGCGGGCGCGCAACGCGTCACGGGCGCCGTCAGTGGTAAGATCGAATGAAAGGGTCATTGTTGCGCCAATATAAGCGATTTGCAGCCGATTACAGCATCGTGCCTGAAATGAAGCGCGGCGCATAGCACAGGTTGATGGCGGAGTCATGGGCGGCGGCGGGGTAGGGCTCGCCGCAATGTGCCGGCCGGCGGCGCTTCAAAAGCAAAAAAGCCGGGCTTGCGGCCCGGCCCTTACTCAAACTCCGCTTCGCCTATTTGCACCTGGCGATAGACGACAGCGCCGCCGAAATGCCTTTCAGCGAAAAGACATAGGTGGTGGTGTTGCCGCGGCCGGACTTCGCTTGCACCTTCATGTCGCTACCGGATTTCATCGCGGCGATCAGCACCGGCTCCTCGGCGGCGTTCTCGACCCAGGCAGACTTACCGCGGGTGAACATGGAAAAGCTCTTGCCGTCGATGGTGACGGTGGCCTTGGAGTTTTCCTGGAAATTGTAGCCGGCGATGAATTGCGGCTCGTAAGATACTTGCTGTCCCGGCCGCTGGCTGACGAAGAAGAACATGTCACCATGGTCAAGCGTCGGCGGCTGCTTGTCGGTCGGCACGGTCAACACATAGCAGACCTTGCCGCCCGAAGCCTGGTAACTGTAGGTGCCCCAGGCATTGTGCTGGCCGATCTTGGTCGCCGACTGCGCCAGTGCCGGCGCTGTCATGGCCACCAGTGCCAGGCTCGAAATCGTAGCAATCAATCCGCGCATCGCTTTTCCCGTATTCCAAATGGTGCGGAAGCAGGCCGGCTCGGCGTCCTGCCCGTCGCTTCATTTTGATTTAATCTGGGTTACCAAACGGTGAACTTCCCTTGGGAAAAGGACATCCACCCCAGGAAACCGCCGCCACCCTTGCGCCCGTCGCTCGAAAAGCGGCAGTTGCAAACGTCCCTCTCGCGACTTGAAGGGCACGAAAGCGGCAAGAGTTTGACTTTTCTGCCTTATCGCCGGCTCAGCTGTTGTCGGAAATCGCCTGCCTGGCGGCGAGCCTGTGCGCGGGGGTGATGTGGGCTTTGACGGTGGTGATTGCAGCGGTCAGCACGGCGATGTCGTCGGTAAAGCCCAGTCCGAAGACGAAGTCGGGGATGACGTCCGTCGGCAGCACGAAGTAACCGAGCGCGGCCACCAGGATGCCCTTGGCGCGCAGCGGCGTGTTCTTGTCCATGGCGCAGTAATAGGCGGCGACCAGCTCTTCCATGAACGGGATCTGCCGAGCAGCCCTCTTGGCCGTGTGCCAAAATTTCGCGCGCACTTCGCTCTCGTCGCTTGGCTTGCCGCCAAAGCCGAAGAAATCAAAACCGGATTTTTGCGCCATCAGTGTCTCCTAACGAGCCTGCGCATGTCGTTACACGCGCGCCTGCCAGCGGCAAATGTGGTAAAAGCGCCAGTCCACTACAAGAGCTCGGCCGTTCTCCGGACTGAAAATCGGATTGGTCTTTGCCGTGCTAACCCGCGGTTCAGGTGATGCTGGCCTGAAATAGCTGGCAAGGGCTACGGCGTCGACAGATCTCCAATCGCTAATCGAAATAGCGGTCCATCTTCCTGGCCAGTTCGAAATCGAGCGCGGTCAGGCCGCCGGCATCATGGGTATTGAGCGTCACGTTCACGGTCTTGTAGACATTCGACCAGTCCGGATGATGATCCATCTTCTCTGCCGCCAGGGCGACGCGGGTCATGAAGGCGAAGGCTTCGGAGAAGTTCTCGAAGGTGAAGGTACGTGCGATCGAGCCGCCATCCCTGGCCAGCGACCAGCCATCGAGGCCGGCCAGCGCCTCGGCGACGGTGTCCCGGCTTAGTTTCTCTCTCGCCATGTTCGTTTCCCGTGCTATCTGGAGTTCGCAGTCTTCAGCATAATGCCGGATCGATGAGCGCAAAGCCGATAAAATCCATTCTTTTCGTCTGTCTTGGCAATATCTGCCGCTCGCCTTTGGCGGAGGGCGTGTTGCGCACTGTCCTGGCGGAGCGCGGTCCCGATCGGGAGATCCTGCTCGATTCGGCCGGAACAAGCGACTGGGAAGCCGGCTCGGCACCCGACCCGCGCTCGGTGTCGATCGCAGAGCGGCACGGCATCGATATTTCCACGCAGAGGGCGCGCAAGCTGACGCCGGACGATTTTTCGCGTTTCGACCTCATTCTCGCCATGGACCGATCGAATCTCCGGGACCTGAAAGCGCTGGTGCCTGCCGCCATGCGCGACCGTGTCCATCTGTTTCTGGAGTTCGCGCAGGGAAGGGTGAGCGACGTGCCGGACCCTTATCGCGAGGGGCCGGAAGCGTTTGCCTCGGTCTACCGCATGATCCGCGAAGCGTCGGAGGCGCTGGCGACGCGACTCGAAGCGCGGGCATCGACGCCCGACAGCGGCCAGGCCTCCTCGACGATATAGGGTCCGCCGCCGACCGAATCGCGCGACGACATCAGGACGAAGCGGCCGACGCGGAAGGGCAGCGTCGAAAAATTGCCGCGCGCCGACAGATATTGGGCGACGTCGAGCGGGCTCGAATTGCGTAGGCGCGCCAGCGTTACATGCGGCATGAACTTGCGCGGATCGGCGGGGATGCCAAGCCGCTGGCAGATACGTTCGATCTCGGCCTGCAGGGCCGAAAGATCGGGCGAGGCGGAGACGCCGGCCCACACCGCATGCGGTTTCTTCTGGCCGAAGGCGCCGACGCCGGACAGCGTCAGCGGGAAGGACGGGCGGTGGACACGGTCGAGCGCGTTGGCGATCTCGTCGGCGACATGGCCCTCGACATCGCCGATGAAGCGCAGCGTCATGTGATAGTTTTCGACGTCGATCCAGCGGGCCCCGGGCAGGCCGCCCCGGAGCAGGGACAGCGAAAGGGCGGCATCACGCGGTATTTCGAGGGCGGTGAAAAGACGCGGCATGGCAAGCCTCCTGTCCTCGAATCGAACTCTTGTCCCTAGCGAATCATCGATGATCGAGCGGGGCAAGTGGTTTGTTGGTCGCAGGCCCGCCTAAAATCTTCCCCGGGAAGGCATGACCCATCGAGATATCGTCCCTCAAGAGCTGTCCTGAACCAGGGCAATGGCTTTTTCGACATCCGGCAGTATGCGTTCGACCATGCGGTCGACGCCCTTGGCATTCGGGTGCAGGCCGTCCTCGAGTTGCAAAGCCGGCTCGCCGGCGACGCCGTCGAGAAAGAACGGATAGAGCGGAACGCCGTATTTTGCCGCCAGCTTCGGAAAGATCGCGTCAAAGCCGTTCTGGTAGTCGGCGCCGAGATTGGGTGCGGCACGCATGCCGGCCAGCAGCACGGCAATCTTGCGCTGCTTCAGCTTCGCCAGCATGGCGTCCAGATTCTTTTGGGTGATATCGGGAGAAACGCCGCGCAGCATGTCGTTGGCGCCGAGCTCGAGGATGACAAGCTGGGTGCCGTCCGGCACCGACCAGTCGAGCCGCGACAGGCCGCCACTCGACGTATCGCCGGAGACACCGGCATTGGCGACCGTCACATCATGGCCTTTGGCACGAAGTGCCGCCGCGAGTTTTTGGGTAAAGCCTTCGTCCGGTCCGAGACCAAAGCCCGCCATCAGGCTGTCGCCGAAGCCGACGATCTCCACGGGTTCGGCGCGCGCCGACGAAATGGCGCCGCAAATTCCGAGAAAAAGGATGAAGGCTGCGGCAAGAGTGTGTTTGAAAGGCATGCGGCAGGCCCCATATGACCGAGAACAGTGTGTTGGCGGCAGGCGGAATTCTGGCCTCCCCTTTCCCATATAGGACGATTTTATTTTGACAGAAGCCGTCATCGCGCTGAAAGACGTATCGCTGACGCTCGGCGAAGGAGCGTCTTCCGTCCATGTGCTGAAAGGCGTCAGCCTCGATGTGACCGATGGAGAGGCGACTGGCATCGTCGGACCGTCGGGTTCGGGAAAGTCGACGCTATTGATGGTTTTAGCTGGCCTGGAAAGGGTCGATTCGGGTACGGTACGAATTGCCGGCCAGTTGCTGAACGGCAAGAGCGAAGACCAGATCGCATCGTTTCGTGGGCGAAACATTGGCATCGTCTTCCAGTCCTTTCACCTCATTCCCAATATGACGGCGCTTGAAAATGTCGCAGTGCCGCTGGAACTTGCCGGCCATGTCGATCCGTTCGGCGTGGCGGCGCGGGAGCTGGAGGCGGTGGGTTTGCGCGACCGCGTCACCCACTATCCCGGTGAATTGTCCGGCGGCGAACAGCAGCGTGTGGCGATCGCCCGGGCACTGGCGCCTTCTCCTCGCATCCTGATCGCCGACGAGCCGACCGGCAATCTCGACCAGACGACGGGGCGGCAGGTCGCTGATCTTCTGTTCGCCAAGGCGGCCGAGCGTGGCATGACGCTGGTGCTGGTCACTCATGATCCGGTGCTCGCCGCCCGCTGCTCCCGGCAGGTGTCGATGCGGTCGGGCCGGATCGAGGACGCGCCAGAACCAGCCGCAAAGCCTGGTAAGGTGCCGGCCTGATGCCGCTGTCGCGCACGCTTTCGCTCGCCTTCCGCTTTTCGCTACGCGAAATGCGCGGCGGGCTGTCCGGCTTCCTGATCTTCCTTGCCTGCATCGCGCTTGGCGTCGCGGCGATCGGCGGCGTCAATTCGGTGGCCTGGGCGATTACCGCCGGTGTCGCCAACGAAGGCCAGTCGCTGCTCGGCGGCGATCTTCGTTTCCAGCTCAACCAGCGCGCCGCGACGCAAGCCGAGCACGTCTTTGTCAACGGCCTGGGCACGGTCTCGCACAGCGCCAACATGCGCTCGATGGCGCGGCTCGAGGACGGTTCCGACCAGGCGCTGGTCGAGGCTAAGGCAGTCGACGGAGCCTATCCGCTCTATGGCGCGCTGGAGACCGAGCCAGCGCTGTCGAAGCAGGACTTGTTCGGCGAAAAATCCGGTGTTTTCGGCGCCGCCGCACCCGACCTTCTGTTCGAGCGGCTGAACCTTGGGATCGGCGACCGGCTGAAGCTTGGCAGCGCCACATTCGAACTGCGCGCCAGGCTCGTCAGCGAGCCGGACGCGGTATCGGACGGCTTCGGCTTTGCGCCACGGCTGATGATCTCGACGGACGGGCTTGCCGCTTCTGGCCTGATCCAGCCCGGCAGCCTGGTCGAGAACGCCTACAAGGTCCGCTTGCCCGGCGGCACCGGCGAAGCGCGGATAAAAACCATTCAGGAGCAGGCCGCAGAGGAGTTTCCGCAGTCTGGCTGGTCGATCCGCACGCGCAGCAATGCGGCGCCGGCGTTATCCTCCAATATCGAACGGTTCTCGCAGTTCCTGACGCTGGTCGGGCTGACGGCGCTGGTGGTCGGCGGCGTCGGCGTGGCCAATGCGGTGCGCGCCTATCTCGATGGCAAGCGCGGCGTCATCGCCACTTTCAAGAGCCTGGGCGCTTCGGGCGGTTTCGTCTTTGCCGTTTATATGGTGCAGATCCTGATGATCGCCGCCCTCGGCATCGCGCTCGGCCTCGTGCTTGGCGCACTGATGCCGTTCGCAGCGAGCGCGGCACTCCAGTCGGTCATTCCGGTGCCGGCCGAAGGCGGGTTCTATCCCGGCGCGCTCGGCATGGCGGCGCTGTTCGGCCTGCTGGTGACGCTGGCTTTCGCCTTGCTGCCGCTCGGCCGTGCGCGCGACGTGCCGGCGACGGCGCTGTTTCGCGAAATGGGTTTTGAGGGTCGCGGTTTTCCACGCCCGCTCTACCTCGCGGCGGCGCTCGGCATCACGCTGCTCCTGGCGGCGCTGGCCATTCTGTTTTCCGGCGACCGCCGCATCGCCTCGATCTTCGTCGGCGCCACCATTTTTGCCTTCCTGGTGCTGCGCTTCGTCGGCGTGCTGGTGCAGTGGGCCGCCAGAAAGAGCCCGCGCGTCGGTTCGACGGTATTCAGGCTCGCCATCGGCAACATCCATCGGCCTGGCGCCTTGACACCGTCGGTGGTGCTGTCGCTGGGACTGGGGCTGACGCTTCTGGTGACGCTGGCGCTAATCGACGGCAATCTCAGGCGGCAGATTTCCGGCAGCCTGCCGGAACGGGCGCCGAACTTCTTCTTCGTCGATATCCAGAGCAGCGATGTCGACGCGTTCTCGGCGCTGGTCGTCAGGCAAGCGCCGCAGGGTACGCTGGTCAAGGTGCCGATGCTGCGCGGCCGGGTGATGGCGCTGAACGGCGTCGACGTCGACAAGGTCAAGGTCCCGGCGGAAGGGGCCTGGGTGCTGCGCGGCGATCGCGGGTTGACCTACGAGGCCAGAATTCCCGCGAATGCGACGCTGACCGAAGGCACGTGGTGGCCCGACAATTATGCCGGCGAGCCGCTGGTGTCGTTTTCGGCCGAGGAAGGCAAAGAGATCGGACTGAAGCTCGGCGACACCGTCACCGTCAACGTGCTTGGCCGTAACGTAACGGCGAAGATCGCCAATTTCCGCCAGGTCGAGTGGGAGACGATGGGCATCAACTTCGTCATGGTGTTCTCGCCCAACACATTTGCCGGCGCGCCGCATAGCTGGCTGGCGACGCTGACCGAGAAGGGCGCGTCGGCGGCCGACGATGCCCGGCTTCTCAATGCCGTCACCCGTGCCTTTCCCGCGGTGACGACAGTCAGGGTCAAGGACGCGCTCGACATCGTCAACCGGCTGGTGGCGCAACTCGGCACCGCGATCAGGGCCGCGGCCGGCGTGGCGCTGATCGCCTCGGTGCTGGTGCTGGCCGGCGCGCTGGCCGCCGGCAACCGGGCCCGCATCCATGACGCAGTGGTGCTGAAGACGCTGGGCGCCACCAGGAAAACGCTGATCGCGGCCTTTTCGCTGGAATATATGCTGATCGGCCTTGCAACCGCGATCTTCGCGCTGGCGGCAGGCGGGATAGCGGCATGGTTCGTTGTCGCCCGCGTCATGACGCTGCCATCGCATTTCATGCCCGATGTGGCGGTGGCAACCATCGTCTTTGCGCTGGTGGTCACGGTCGGCATTGGCCTCGCCGGCACCTGGCGGGTCCTGGGCCACAAGGCAGCGCCGGTGCTGCGCAATCTCTGATCTGCAAGGCTGGCTCTGATCTGCAAGGCTGGGCGAGGCCGGTTTTTGATTAATTCTGCGTAATGTTGAGGCTTTGAAAGCCGAAAAACTGGATTTCCGCGACTTCACGAAGCATTACGCTCGGTTACGGTCTTGTTCTCGACGCCAAGAACCATCATATTTCGCCGCAGGCATGCTGGAGCCCCGCCAGCGGCGCCTGGGTTCAAATGGACCTGACACCGGACGGGGCAGAAGCAATATGAGGATTTCCATGGCTGAACCGCTTCGCAACTATCAGACGCGCGCCGTGCCCGGCGCCGGCGTCGATGCTGCCATCGACCAGGGCCTGCGCGCCTATATGATTAAGGTCTACAATCTGATGGGGCTTGGCCTCCTCATCACCGGCCTTGCCGCGGTCGGCACGATCATGCTGGCCACCACCACCGATCCGGCTTCGGCGGTCGCCACGCTGCCGAGCGGCGAAATGCTGACCTCCTTCGGCTACGCGATCTTCGGGTCGCCGCTGCGCTGGGTGGTAATGCTGGCTCCGCTCGCCGCCGTGCTGTTCCTGTCGTTCCGCGTCCAGTCGATGAGCGTTTCTGCCGCGCAGACGACGTTCTGGGTCTATGCCGGCCTGGTCGGCCTGTCGCTGTCGTCGATCTTCCTGGTCTACACGACCGCCAGCATTTCGCAGACCTTCTTCGCCACCGCAGCGGCTTTCGGTGCGCTGTCGCTTTACGGCTACACGACCAAGCGCGATCTGTCCGCGTTCGGCTCGTTCCTGGTGATGGGCGTGTTCGGCCTGATCATCGCGATGGTGATCAACATCTTCCTGCAGTCGTCGGCCCTGTCTTTCGCCGTTTCGGCGCTCGGCGTGCTGATCTTTTCGGGTCTCACCGCCTATGACACGCAGAAGATCAAGGAGATGTATTTCGAGGGCGACGCCACCGACGTTGCCGGCCGCAAGGCGATCATGGGCGCGCTGACGCTCTATCTCGACTTCATCAACCTGTTCATGTTCCTACTGCAGTTCATGGGCGACCGCCGCTAAGACGATCCTGCTTCTGTGGACCAGTGAGTTTGGTAAGGGCGGCCCAACGGCCGCCCTTTTCTTTTATTCCGGCCTCTGCTGTGATAGCAGGCAGATGAACGATTTGCATAAATTATGAGCAGCATTATCATACGGGCCGCTGCGTCGGCGGACCTCGACCGGATCACCGACATCTATGCCGACGCGGTGACAAACGGCACGGCGAGCTACGAGCTGGAGCCGCCAAGCCGCGCCGAGATGGGCCAGCGATTCGACAGCTTGATAGCGGGCGGCTTTCCCTATCTGGTGGCGGAAAAAGACGGCATCGTGCTCGGCTATGCCTATGCCGGTGCCTTCCGGCCACGCCCCGCGTACCGCTTTGTCGTCGAGGATTCCGTCTATGTCGCGCCCGAGGCCAAGGGCCAAGGCGTCGGGCTCAAGCTGATGCAAGGGCTGATCGAGGCGGCCGAGGCGGCGGGCTTCCGCCAGGTCATCGCGGTGATCGGCGACGGCCGTCCGGACAGTGCCTCGGTGCGGCTACATGAAAAGCTCGGCTTTCGCCATTCGGGCCGCCTCGAAGGCTCCGGCTATAAGCACGGACGCTGGCTGGACACGGTGTTCATGCAGCTGCCGATCAATGGTGGCGCGTCTATCGCGCCCGATCCGCAATCGCTGCCCGAACGGAAGTTCCGTAAATAAATAAAGAGTTAAGCCTCGACCAGCTTCAGCGTGCGGTCGAAGACGCCAAGCACGCGGCCAAGTTCCTGGCCGCGCTTGAGGATGCGACCGCCGGCGGCAATGACGGCAAATGCGCCTTGCCGGCGCGCCAGCTTCGGATCCTTGACGATCTGGAATAGCGGCACCTCACTGGTGCGGCGGAACACGGAAAAGACGGCGCGATCGGTGAGATGGTCGATGGCGTAGTCGCGCCATTCATTGGCGGCGACCATGCGTCCGTAGAGCCTCAGTATCTGGTCCAGTTCGCGCCGGTCGAACCGCACCGGCTGGTCGAGGCGTTCGCGTCTTGCCTCATGCAGCGGGATCAGTATTGCGGATGCGTCCCCATCCTCCGTCCCACTGCCGTGATCAGTCATGCCTCGATCCCTCCGAATGAATCTTATGCAGGCCAAAGTTGGCGCTTTCGCCGTGGAATTGCAAGCCCAACCGGGTAAAGGCAGCGCCCGCACCGTTTCCGCAGTGTCCAGTCACGTTTGTAAAACGTCCGTTGGAATTGGTGATGCTTCGCCACAATTCTGCCTTCTTTTATCCGCGCTCATGCCCCAATGTCCGACGAATTTACGGCTGTTGCCTGAGACGGTTCGGTCCGGCACTGGCTCGTAAACCCCAAGCCCCCCGCCCACGGGTCTGCGTCGGATCGAACCAACCTCGGTTTTTCCTTGGAAAAATCGGGTGCGACGATCCCAAAACCTAAATGACCGGCGTCAGAAGCAAGCTGACGCCGGTTTTTTATTGCTGGATGGAGTGGGATGCGCGGCTTCCCTTGTCCCACAAGGGGAGAAGGAGAGGTTCCCGCTTACGGCTTGTGGATCAAGGCGGCGCCCAGAATAGGGCCTGGCAGGCCGTCCTTGCCCACCGATTGCAGCAGCACGGCGCAGCCGCCTTTCTTGGAAATCACGCTCATCGGCAATTCGTAGCGCTGCGCCTTGCCCTGCCACATACCGGCAGTCTGGATGCCGGAGACGGCGTTCCAGTAGGTCATGCTGCGGCCGGTGTTTTCGCCCTTGCCGATCTTGATCGTCTGCGGCGGGTCGAAATAGACGATGACGACATGGGCATCGCTGGGGCCGCCCCCGGCATCGCCGGCGTCGATGATGACGCGGTCGCTGGTCCGGCTGACCTTGATGCTGACCCGCATCCCTCCGCCTGATTTCTCCATGCGGGCGAGCGCGCCGTCGACTTCCTTGCGGCTGGCGCCGTTGACATGGCTGCGGCCATTGATGACGGCCTGCGGCGTATAAACCGAGCGGCTGCCGAAGGTGCGCATATACTCGTATTGCCGTTCGGTGTTCTCCTTGCGGCTCAGCGTGTCCTTCCAACCGAGATAATCCCAGTAGTCGACATGGTAGGCGAGCGCGACGATGTTTTCCCTGGCGGCAAGTTCGGCGAAGAATTCATCGGCCGGCAGGCAGGAATTGCAGCCTTGGCTGGTGAAGAGCTCGACCACGCCCAACGTTTGTCCGGTCGAGGATTTATCGGTCTGGGGGCCGTCGGCTTCGTCGGCAAGCGCATTACCGGCAAACACCGAGAGGGCCAGCGCAAATGCCGCAAGCCGCAATGGTCTTCGAGATGTCATGGCCCGTTTCGACTCCCGCCGGTGATGCCGGCCTTGTTCTGATTGGCGAAATATGTGGCAGAAGCAGCAGTCAACGGGAAGTCACGTTGCGGTGAAATTTTATCGTCGCAATTGACTGCACGAGCGCAACAGCAGGAGCTACACTTCAGGGTAGAAACCGATTCGGGCAACAATCAGCATGTGGCAAACTCTTCTGACGCCGGTCGACCTCTATTGCGAGCGGGTCGGGCCGGAGCTCTGGGCCGAACCGGTCAACGCACTGACAAATCTGGCTTTTCTTGCCGCCGGGCTGTGGGGTGTCCGGGAGGTGCGCCGGCGCGGCACCGGCATCTTTGCCGAAGCGCTGGCCTGGTGGGTGGTGGCGATCGGCATCGGCTCGGCGCTGTTCCACACCTTCGCCAACCACGCCACGATCTGGGCCGACATCCTGCCGATCGCCGGCTTCACGCTGGCCTACACGCTGTTCAACCTGCGTCGCTTCCTCGGCATGAAATGGGGCAAGGCGATCGCCGTCTTCGTCGCCTTCTATGCCGTTGCCGGGTTATTGACCTGGGCCGTGCCGGACTGGCTGCGCCAAGCGTCGAACGGCACCACCGGCTATCTGGCGCCCTTCCTGGCGCTCGCCTTCTTCGGCGCCTTGGTGGCGGCGAGCGGCAATCGCGCCGGCTGGTACAATCTGGCGGGCTCGGCGGTCTTCGTCGTGTCGGTCATCTGCCGGATGATCGATCCGCTGGTCTGCGGCAGCTTTCCGCTCGGCACGCATTTCCTGTGGCACATCCTCAACGGACTGATGCTCGGCGTGCTGCTGGCGGCGACGGCGCGGTTTGGGAAGGCAGTAGGCAGTAGGCAATAGCCTATCCCTACTGCCTAAGCCCTATTCCCTTGCTGCTTTAAGCAGCCAGATCGCGCAGCACGTATTGCAGGATGCCGCCGTTCTTGAAGTAGTCGAGTTCGTCCAGCGTATCGATGCGGCAGATGATCGGAACTTCCTTCACCGTGCCGTCGCCATAAGTGATTTTGGCGGTCATTTTCTGGCGCGGCTTAATGGCGCTCAGCCCGTCGATCTCGACCAGTTCGTCGCCCTTGAGGTTGAGCGAGGCCCACGAGGTGCCTTCCTCGAAGACGAAGGGGATGACACCCATACCGACCAGGTTCGAGCGGTGGATGCGCTCGAAGGACTGGGCGATGACGGCGCGAACGCCCAAGAGGTTGGTGCCCTTGGCCGCCCAGTCGCGCGACGAGCCGTTGCCGTATTCGACACCGGCGAAGATGACCAGCGGCACGCCTTCCTTCTTGTACTCCATGGCGGCATCGTAGATCGATGTCTCTTCCTTGGAGGGATAGTGGATGGTGTAGCCGCCCTCGCGGCCGTTCTCGCCCAGCATGTGGTTGCGAATGCGGATGTTGGCGAAGGTGCCGCGCATCATCACCTCATGATTGCCGCGCCGCGTGCCGTACTGGTTGAAATCGGCGACGCCGACGCCGTGGTCGGTGAGATATTTGCCGGCAGGCGAGGCCGCCTTGATCGAGCCGGCCGGCGAGATGTGGTCGGTGGTGATCTTGTCGCCGAACAGGCCGAGCACGCGGGCGCCCCTGATGTCGCCGATTGTGCCGAAGCCTGATGTCATGCCGGCGAAATAGGGCGGGTTCTGCACATAGGTCGAATTGTCGTCCCAGGCATAGGTCTGGCCTTCCGGCGCCTTGACGTTCTGCCAGTACTCGTCGCCCTTGAAGACGTCGGCATATTTGCGGGCGAACAGTTCGCGCGTCACGTTCTTCTCGATGAACTCCTGGATCTCGACCGAGCTCGGCCAGATATCCTTGAGGTAGACCGGGTTGCCGTTACGGTCCTCGCCGAGCGGCTCTGACGTCAGGTCCTTGGTCACGGTCCCGGCCAGCGCGTGGGCGACGACCAGCGGCGGCGAAGCGAGGTAGTTCGCCTGCACGTCGGGCGAGACGCGGCCTTCGAAATTGCGGTTGCCGGACAAGACCGCGGCAGCAATCAGACCCTTGTCGTTAATGGTCTTGGAGATCGGCGTCGGCAGCGGGCCGGAATTGCCGATGCAGGTGGTGCAGCCGAAGCCGACCAGATTGAAGCCGATCTGGTCGAGCTCCTTCTGCAGGCCGGATTTTTCCAGATATTCGGCGACGACCTGGCTGCCCGGCGCCAGCGATGTCTTGACCCACGGCTTCTGCTTGAGCCCGAGCCGGTTGGCGTTGCGCGCCAGCAGCCCGGCGCCGATCAGCACGCTCGGGTTCGAGGTGTTGGTGCAGGAGGTGATGGCGGCGATGACGACATCGCCATGGCCGAGATCATGATTGGTGCCTTCGACGGCGTAGCGCTTGTCGATTTCGGCAGCCTTCTTGTACTCGGTCTCCATCGCCTTGGCGAACCCGGCCGGAATGCCTTCCAGTGCTACGCGGCCTTCCGGACGCTTGGGGCCGGCCATCGACGGCACGACGTCGCCGAGATCTAGCTCGAGCAGATCGGTGAAGACCGGGTCGGCCGAGCTGGTATCGCGCCACATGCCTTGCGCCTTAGCGTATGCCTCGACCAGCGCGATGCGGCTTTCCTCGCGGCCGGACATGGTGAGGTAGCGGATGGTTTCGCCGTCGACCGGGAAGAAGCCGCAGGTGGCGCCATATTCGGGCGCCATGTTGCCGATGGTGGCGCGGTCGGCCAGCGTCATGTTGGACAGACCCGGACCGAAGAATTCGACGAACTTGCCGACGACGCCCTTCTTGCGCAGCATCTGGGTGACGGTGAGCACCAGGTCGGTGGCGGTGACGCCTTCCCGGAGCCTGCCCGTGAGGCGGAAGCCGATGACTTCGGGCAACAGCATGGAGACAGGCTGGCCGAGCATGGCGGCCTCGGCCTCGATGCCGCCGACGCCCCAGCCGAGCACGCCAAGGCCGTTGATCATGGTGGTATGCGAATCGGTGCCGACGCAGGTGTCGGGATAGGCGGTGGTTTCGCCATCTTCAGTGTTGGTCCACACGACCTGGCCGAGATATTCGAGATTGACCTGGTGGCAGATGCCGGTGCCGGGCGGCACGACGCGGAAGTTGCGGAAGGCCTGCTGGCCCCATTTCAGGAATTTGTAGCGCTCTTCGTTGCGCTCGTACTCAAGCTCGACATTCCTGGCGAAAGCCAGCGGCGTGCCGAATTCATCGACGATGACCGAGTGGTCGATGACCAGATCGACCGGCACCAGCGGATTGATCTTTTGCGGATCGCCGCCGAGCGAAGCCATGGCGTCGCGCATGGCGGCAAGGTCGACCACGGCCGGAACGCCGGTGAAATCCTGCATCAGCACGCGAGCCGGACGATAGGCGATCTCGACGCCGGCGGTGCCCCGGTCGGTCAGCCAGCCGGCGACAGCCTGGATGCTCTCCTTGGTGACGGAACGGCCGTCTTCGTTGCGCAGCAGGTTCTCCAGCAGCACCTTCATCGAATAGGGCAACTGGGCGATGCCGGTGAGGCCGTTCTTCTCGGCCTCAATGAGATCGTAATAGACATAGTCGGCGCCGCCTGCGGTCAGCGTGCGGCGGCAATTGAAACTATCGAGGGATTTTGACACGTGCGATCCGTCCTTGTCTGTTCAGCCTGAAAGGGAACGGACGCCGATGGCATGCAATCACGCGCAAAGGTGCGGGTACGGCCATTTCCGCTGTCCGTTCCCAGCCAACCCGAGCCGTTCAAGGCGGCGCGTGCGCTGGTTCGGCGCTAATTCTGTTCCCGCGCCGACCGCTGGCACGGATGACCCGCATATAGAGAATTTCCTAGAATAGTTCTAGACACGGAATCGCCATTTTTGTTGCGGCGCACCGAAGCCGCGTCAGGACTTTCGGCGAAGGGGAACGAATGCGGCTGATCGCCGAAAATCTGGGCGGCGAACGCGGCGGCGAGACGGTCTTTTCCGGCATCGACTTTGCTCTCGAGAAAGGCCAGGCGCTTATCGTCACCGGGCCGAACGGCGCCGGGAAATCGACGCTGCTCAGGGTCGTTGCCGGGTTGCTGCCGGTGGCGGCCGGTCGTGTGCATATCGAAGGCGGCGAGGATTTTCCGTCGGTTGCCTCGGCCTGCCACTATCTCGGCCACCAGAACGCGATGAAGACGGCGTTGACCGTGTTGGAAAATCTGCGCTTCTGGCGCGATTTTTCGGGCGCGGATTTCTTGAGCGCTGAAGAGGCGCTGGAAACGGTCGGGCTTGATGGTATCGGCCATCTGCCGTTCGGCTATCTCTCGACCGGGCAGAGGCGGCGCGCGGCGATCGCAAAACTGCTGGTCAGCCGGCGGCCATTGTGGCTGCTCGACGAGCCGACGGCCGGGCTGGACAAGGCTTCGGAAGGGCGATTCGCGGTGCTGATGCGGAAGCATCTCGAAGAGGGTGGCATCGTCATTGCGGCGACGCATCTGCCATTGGGGATCGAGGGAGCGCAGGAATTGAGGATGACCGGCTGATGTTGGCATTCCTTCGCGCCCCTGGGCAAAGGCATCTCAGCCCATGCTAGCCCTCTTCCTGCGTGATATTCGCCTCAGTATCCGTGCCGGCGGCGGGGCGCTGACCGGCGTGATCTTCTTTCTCGCGGTGATCGCGACGATCCCATTCGGCGTCGGGCCGGATCTCAGCCTGCTCGCCCGCATCGGCCCGGCGATCCTGTGGATCGGCGCCTTACTCGCTTGCCTGCTCGGCCTCGACCGATTGTTCCAGGCCGACCGGGAAGACGGCTCGCTCGATCTGCTGGTGCTCGGCGATAACAGGCACATGCTGGCGCTGACCGTGCTGACGAAATGCCTGGCACATTGGGCGGGAAGCGTGCTGCCGTTGGTCATCGCGGCACCTTTGCTCGGCCTGTTCATGAATATGGAGCCGATCGGCATCGGCGCCACGGCGCTGACCCTTCTGGTCGGCACGCCGGCGATCACCTTCATCGGCGCTGCCGGTGCGGCGGTGGCGGTGGCGCTGCCGCGCGGCGGGCTGCTGATCTCGGTGCTGGTGCTGCCGCTAACCATTCCGGTGCTGATCTTTGGCGTCTCGGCAAGCTATGGCGCGGTGGCGGACCCCGATCCGTTCCTGCAGCCTTTCCTCATTCTCGCCGCGCTGACCTTGTTTCTTGCCGTGCTGGGGCCGGTTGCAGCAGCGCTGGCGCTGCGTCATGGGGCTGACTAAATTAGATGGCCGCCTGACGTCAAAGGCCGCGGCGCTGCTGCTGTCGATTGCGAAGCCGATAGCGCAAGGTTAAGGAAAGGCATGTTCGAACGAAGCGAAATGGTCCGGCTGAAAGCTTTTGCGCCGGCGGAGCGATCCATATGAGCGCGCATGCGCTTTATGTGACCGCCGCCTATGCCATCACGGCCGTGGTTCTGGTCGGGCTGATCGGCTGGATCCTTCTCGACCAGCGGGCACGCAGACGAGATCTCGCCGAGCTGGAAGCGTCCGGCGTGCGGCGTCGCTCCGACAAGGCAGCCAAGCCATGAGCATGGAGGCCAAAACGCCGGCGCGCGGGCGGCGCCTGATCGTGCTTTTGCCGCTGCTGATTTTCCTCGGGCTGGCCGGGCTGTTCCTGACGCAGCTATTGTCCGGCCGTGACACGTCGGAGGTGCCATCGGCGCTGATCGGCCTGCCGGCGCCGCAGACCAATCTGCCGGCGCTGGAGGGCATGAATTTGCCGGGGCTCGATTCCAAGCAGTTCGCCGGCAAGGTCACGCTGGTCAACGTCTTCGCGTCCTGGTGCGGGCCGTGCCGTGACGAACATCCGGTGCTGCTGGCGCTGTCGCAGGACAAGCGCTTCGTCATCGCCGCGCTCAACTACAAGGACCAGCCGGAAAACGCCCGACGGTTCCTTGGCGATCTCGGCAACCCGTTCCAGGCGATCGGCGTCGACGCGGCGGGGCGCGCCGCGATCGACTGGGGCGTCTACGGCGTGCCGGAGACCTTCGTCATCGGCAAGGACGGCAAGATCGCCTACAAGCATGTTGGCCCGCTGACGCCAGGCTCGGCACAAACGCTGCTTTTGCCGGAGATCGAGAAGGCGCTGGCCGCGCCGGGCTGAGGCACCGGAAACGCGATGGACGAACGAGACATGCGCGATCATTTTCTGGCCCAGGCGGAAGCCTGCGACAGGCTTGGCTCGCCGTTCACCGCGAAATTATGCCGTGCGCTGGCCAAAGTTCTCGACGCAAACACCAGGACCGGGCAGGCGGTACTCGGCTGGCCGGGCGACGCGCGCGCCGACGCCCTCTCATTGCGGCTCTGCGGCGCGTTGCATGCGTTGGTCCTGACGGGTGCCAATGAGCGACTGGCACTGATCTACCCGCCCAACCAAAAAAGCGAATCCGAGATCGCGGCGGTGCTGCCGGAAGCAATTGCGCAATCCGACGAGCGGATCGTCGCTGGCCTCGCCGGCGCGCCGCAGACCAATGAAGTCGCCCGGTCGGCGATGCTGCTGCCTGGATTTCTGACGATCGCGCGGGAAACCGGCCTGCCGCTGGATCTGTGCGAGATCGGCGCCAGCGCCGGGCTCAATCTCCTGTTCGACAGCTTTCACTACCGCTACGGCGATGCCGAGTGGGGCGACCCGGCCTCTCCCGTTCGCTTGGCGCCGGAGGTGCGCGGTCTCGTTCCGCTTGGTGGCGCGATCGACGTCCGCCGTCGCGCCGGCTGCGACATCGCGCCGGTCGATCTAGCCGACGCAGCGGCTCGGCTACGGCTTCGGTCTTACGTCTGGGCCGACCAGGCTGCGCGGCTGGCCCGGCTCGACGCCGCGCTGTCACTTGCCGAAAAGTTTTCACCAATACTTGTCAAAGCGGATGCGGCGGATTTTGTCGAGAAGGCACTGGCCGCGCGGCAGCAGGGCCGCGCCTTCGTGCTCTATCATTCGATCATGTGGCAGTACTTGCCACGGGCGACCAAGGATGCCGTCACCGCCACCCTGGCGCAGGTGGGCCGACAGGCCACGGCCGCTGCGCCTATCGCAAGGCTGCGGATGGAGCCACGCGATCCCACAAACAGTTGGGCGGTACTCAGCCTTACTCTATGGCCGAACGGCGAGACGCGCCGCCTGGCCCATTGCGATTACCACGGCCGCTGGATCGAATGGATCGGCTAAACCGATCAAACAGTTATGGTTGCGCATGTTCTCGTCCGAAAAGCCTGCAACTTTTTGCTGCGCTGACCTTCGGCTCGGATCATGCGTTCGCCTCAGCCGTAGATCTGCTTGTGGACCTGGTACAGCATTTCGCTGCGGTCGGCGCGCATGTCGGCGAGATCGCGGCTGGAAAAGGAGTCGATTTCGGCGACGAGGCGGTTGTATTGCCGGCGCTTGGCGATGCTGGTGCGAGCGCGGCTCACGAGGCTGTCGAGGATCATAGCAAGGTTCCTTCTGCGCCGCATTGTTGCGGCAGGTTGTTCCTCCCTTGCGATACGGAACATGACATAGTTATGGTGCGTTGCAAAAAGAAGATGTTGCAATGCAGCATTGCACTGGACGCATAGCCGGTTAACGGCGCGTGACCTGCTGTGGCCATGCGGCGTTCGCCTCAAGATGCAGGTGAAGCGATCGTCGTCGATCTTGCCATATCGATCGCAGGCTGGCTTGATCGCGCCGGCACCGATTTGCATGACTGGGAGGAAAACCATGGCCGCCGAAGACTACGAGATTCTCGATCCGCGTTTTGCTCGGCTGTTCAACGGCAATGCGCAGGTGGAAAAGCTGTTCACCGGATGCCGGTGGGCGGAAGGGCCGGCCTGGTTCGCGGCCGGCCGCTATGTGGTCTGGTCCGACATCCCGAACAACCGCATGCTGCGCTACGACGAGACCGACGGCAGCGTCAGCGTGTTCCGGCAACCGTCGGGCAATTCCAACGGCAATACCGTCGACCGGCAGGGCCGGCTGGTCACCTGCGAACATTCCGGCCGCCGTGTCAGCCGCACCGAGCATGACGGCTCGATCACCACCATCGCCGACAAATGGCGCGGCAAGCGGCTAAACTCGCCCAACGATGCGGTGGTCAAGTCCGACGGGTCGATCTGGTTCACCGACCCGACCTACGGCATCGACACGGATTATGAGGGCGACAAGGCCGAGAGCGAGATCGGCGCTTGCCATGTCTACCGGGCCGATCCCGGTACCGGCGAGATCGAAGCTGTCATCACCGACATGGTCAGGCCCAACGGGCTCGCCTTCTCGCTCGACGAGAGCAAGCTCTATGTCGTCGATACCGGCCGCACGCATGGCGCGCAAAATCCGGCGCATATGCGGGTGTTCAATGTCGACGATGGTGGCAAGAAGGTCTCCGGCGGAAAGGTCTTCGCCGACTGCACGGCCGGCCTGTTCGATGGTTTCAGGCTCGACGACCAAGGGCGCATCTGGACGAGTGCGGCCGACGGCATCCATTGCTACGATCCGGACAGGACGCTGATCGGCAAGATCAAGGTGCCGGAAGTCGTCGCCAATTGCGTGTTCGGTGGCAACAAGCTGAACTGCCTCTATATCGCCGGCACGACCTCGCTCTACATGGTCCGGCTGATGGTCAACGGCGCAAAGACATTTTGAGCGGCCGCCAAGCATATCTTAGGGAGGGCACCATGCCATTCGTGAACATCCGCCTGGTCAAGGAGGTGATTGCCGATGACCCGGCCGGCAAGAAAGCCGCGATCGCTGCCCAGGTGACGGCCGCCATCACCGGCGCCACCGGCCTGGCCAGCAACGATGTCTGGGTGGTTTTCGAGGAGGTCGCTGCGCGCGACTGGTTCGTCGGCGAGACCGATGTCGAGACGATGCGCGGCAAACGTTGAAGGAATTTCGCCGCGACCTTTGATGGTTGCGGCGCGGCCGGTCAGCAGGTGGCGAGGGCCGAGAGGTGTTTCGGACGGATCATCTCCGAAAAAGCCTACCACATGGTGTGTTTGTATTCGTCGTCCAGCCAGCGGTCGGTTGCCTCGGCCGAATCGGCGAGCGCCAGCTGGTCGCGCAGGATCTGGCCGAGCGTCGGCAGCGTCGCCCGGTCATACCAGGTTTCCGGCTTCCACAGATCGGAGCGCATGAAAGCCTTGGCGCAATGCATGTAGGCGGCCTTGACCGTCACCAGGACGATGCTTTGCGGTTCCTTGCCGTCAACGGCGAGCCGCTCGCGTAAGGCCGCATCGACGGTGATGCGTGCATCGCCGTTGACGCGCAGCGTCTCGTTCATACCTGGAATGAGGAAGAGCAGCCCGACCGATGGGTTGACAAGAATGTTCTCCAGCGTGTCGAGCCGGTTGTTGCCAGGCCGGTCGGGAATGGCGATGGTCCTCTCGTCAAGCACTGCGGTAAAGCCCGGCCTGTCGCCCTTCGGCGTCACATCGGCATTGCCGGCGCCGTCGGAGGAGCCGATCAGCACGAAGGGGCTTTTGCCGATGAAGGAACGGCTGTGACCATCCAGAGCCTTCAGTTCCTTGCGGATCGAGCCGTCGGTCGGCCGAGGCGTCTTGTAGATCGTTCTCAGCTCTTCGCTCGTGGTGACGAATTCCATACCCTCTCCTTACCTGTTACTTGCCGGCCTTCTCTTCTTTTCCGGTCTTGCCTTCAAGCGAATGGCGCATGATCAGCGGCATCTGGCTGAAGGTGAAAAGAAGCGTGATCGGCATGATGCCCCAAACCTTGAAGGTAACCCATGCGTCGGTGGAAAAATTCCGCCAGACCACTTCGTTGACAAGGGCCAGAAACAGGAAAAACAGGCCCCAGCGGAAGGTGAGTTTCTTCCAGCCCTCGGCATCGAGGCTGAAGGCCGAATCGAAGACGTAGCCGAGCAGCGACTTGCCGAAGAACAGGCCGCCGAGCAGCACGCCGCCGAACAGCATGTTGACGATGGTCGGTTTCATCTTGATGAAGATGTCGTCCTGCAGATAGAGCGTCAGCGCGCCGAAGACGAACACGACGACGCCCGATACCATCGGCATGATCGGCAAGGTGCGGGTGAGCAGCCAGGAAGCGATCAGCGCGATCGCGGTCGCCGCCATGAACAGGCCGGTGGCGACGAAGATCGGTCCGCCGAGTTCGGCAAGGGCCGGAAATTTCTGCGACAGCCATGCGCCGCGCGCGTTGGCGAAGAAGAACACCATTAGCGGGCCGAGCTCCAGCACCAGCTTGAGCAGCGGATTGACGCCTTCCTTCTTCTGTTTCTGCGGGTCGGATGGGTCGCGTTCGAGGATGGGCGGGTTCATAGGCTTCCTTCTTGCGCATGATTCTGTTCAAAAAGTCGCAGACTTTTTGGGATCATGCCTGTTACGCCACGCCAGCGATCGCCCTGGCGAACTCGCTTGCGGAGAAAGGTTCGAGGTCGTCGACCTGTTCGCCGACGCCGATGAAATAGACCGGCAATTTGTGCTTTGCCGCGATCGCCACCAGAATACCGCCGCGTGCCGTGCCGTCCAGCTTGGTCATTACCAGGCCGTTGACGCCGGCGACATTGCGGAAGATCTCGACCTGGTTGAGCGCGTTCTGGCCGGTGGTGGCGTCGACCGTCTGCAGCACGGTGTGTGGCGCCTCCGGATCGAGCTTGCCCAGCACCCGGACGATCTTTTCCAGTTCCGCCATCAACTCGGTCTTGTTCTGCAGCCGCCCGGCGGTGTCGATGATCAGCACGTCGGAGCCGGCCTGCTTGGCCTGTTCGAACGCGTCGTAGGCAAGACCCGCCGCATCGGCGCCGAGTTTGGAGGCGATGACCGGCGATTTGGTGCGCTCGCCCCAGATTTTCAACTGCTCTATTGCCGCGGCGCGGAACGTGTCGCCGGCGGCGAGCATCACCGACAGGCCGCCGTCGGTCAGCTTTGCCGCCAGCTTGCCGATGGTCGTGGTCTTGCCGGTGCCGTTGACGCCAACGACAAGGATGACATGCGGCTTGTGGCTGAGGTCAAGCTCCAGCGGCATGGCGACGTGGGTCAGCACCTTCTCCACCTCGGCCGCCATGATGGCGCGGACTTCCGTCTCGGAGACGTCCTTGCCGTAGCGGCTGGCGGCCAGCGTATCGGTGACGCGCAAGGCCGTCTCCATGCCGAGATCGGCGCGGATCAGCACGTCCTCCAGATCCTGCAGCGTGTCCTCGTCGAGCTTGCGCTTGGTGAAGACGCCGGCGATGTTGCCGGACAGTTCCCGGGAAGAGCGGGCAAGCCCCTCCTTCATGCGCTGGAACCACGAGCGCTTCGGTGCCGGTTCCGGCGCCTTCTGCGGCTCGGCTTTCTGCTCGACCTTCTTGGTTACGGTCACCTTGCCGGGGGCGGGCTTTGGCTCCGGCGGCGGTTGCGGAATGACCGCGGGCTCCGGTGCGATCTCAGCAAGGATCGGCTTCGCCTCGACCGGCGCCGGCTGGCGAATGGGGGGCGGGATTTCGGCTGGCGGTGCCTCCGGCTCGGGCGCCGTTGAGGGGGCTTTGGCGGGCGGTGCCGGCATTTCGACGGGCGCCGGCTCAGGCCGTTTTTCCGGCTGGGACGGCGCGATTTCTGGGGGCTGCGGCTCTGGTGCAGGAGCGGCCGGGATTTCCTCGGGCGTTAGCTGTTCAGCAGGCGCTTCCGGCTCCGGTTCCGGCGGCTGCAACTCCTCGACCGGAGCAGGCTCCGGCTGGATTTCAGGCTCTGGCGCCGGCTCCCCAACAGGCGTCTCCGGCTCCTCGATCGGTGCTGGTTCCGGCTGGATCTCTGGCTCGAGCCGAATGGTCGGTGCGGGCTCGGCCTCTTCGACAGGCGCCGGCTGCGGCGCGGGCGGCGCTTCCGCCTCGACCGGCGGCGGAGGCGCGGCTTCTGCCTCGCGCCGAGGCTCTTCGCGTTTCAGAAATTCCGGAACGGCCTGTTCGGCCGCCGGTTTCAGCGCCTCCAGCGCATCCCATTTGATCGGCGGCAGCGGTGCTGACTCGTCGATCCGCTCTTCGACCACTTCCTTCTTGCCGAACGAAAATATCTTCTTGAAAAAACCAGCCATGTTTTGCGTCTCAGGCGGCGCGGGCGGCGAGCGGCGCCGCGATCAGGCGCGCGCCGTCATGGCCGGTGATATCAGCGTCGACGATTTCGCCCGGCGCGCCGGCGGACACCGTTGTAAGCGTAAAGCCTTCGGTGCGGCCGAGCCCGTCGCGCTCGACCAGGATCGACTGGCGCGTTCCGGCGAGCGAGGAAAGGTGGCTGACATAGGCGGCGTCACCGGCGGCGCGCAGCCGTGCAGCACGCTGCTTGACCACCTCGCGGCGAAGCTGCGGCATGCGCGCCGCGGGGGTGCCTTCGCGCGGTGAAAACGGAAAAACGTGGAGATGCGTCAGGCCGCATTCCTCGACGATCTCCAGCGATTTTTCAAACATGGCGTCCGTCTCGGTCGGGAAGCCGGCGATGATGTCGGCGCCAAAGACGATGCCGGGACGCAATTTGCGCAAATCCTCGCAAAAACGGATCGACTGATCCCGGTTGTGTCGGCGCTTCATGCGCTTCAGGATCATGTCGTCGCCCGCCTGCAGGGACAGATGCAGATGCGGCATCAGCCGGGGTTCGGTGGCGATGGCGTCGAGCAGATCGTCGTCGGCCTCGATCGAATCGATCGAGGAGAGGCGCAGGCGTTTCACGTCAGGCACTTGCTTCAGGATTGTCTTGACCAATTTGCCGAGTTTCGGGCTGCCCGGCAGGTCGGCGCCGAAGCTGGTCATGTCGACGCCGGTCAGCACGATCTCGGCATAACCATTGCCGCTCAGCCGCTTGACCTGCTCGACCACGGCACCCATCGGCACCGAGCGCGAATTGCCGCGGCCGTAGGGGATGATGCAGAAGGTACAGCGATGGTCGCAGCCATTCTGCACCTGGACGAAGGCCCGCGCCCGGCCTTCGATGGCGTCGACCATGTGGCCGGCCGTCTCGCGTACCGAAAAAATATCGTTGACGCGGGCCTTTTCGGTGTCGTTGACGCCGAAATCTGGCAGCGCGCGATAGGAATGCGCCTTCAGCTTCTCTTCATTGCCGAGGACGAGATCGACCTCGTCCATGGCGACGAAATTCTGCGGCTCGGTCTGCGCGGCGCAGCCGGTGACGATGATGCGGGCGGCCGGGTTCTCGCGGCGGGCCTTGCGGATCGACTGCTTTGCCTGGCGCACCGCCTCGCCGGTGACGGCGCAGGTGTTGAAGATGATGGCGCCGCCTTCCAGCGCGCCAAGGCCGGCACTTTCCGCCTCGCGCCGCATCACCTCGGATTCGTAGGTGTTCAGCCGGCAACCGAAGGTGACGACGTCAATTCCCCTGGAGAGAACGGGTCCCCTGGAGAGAACGGGTCCCTTGGAGAGAAAGGGTCCTTTGGAGAGAAGGGGATCCCCGGAAAGAACGGGACCCTTGGGAAGAGCCGGCATCAGGCGGCGCTTTCGGTGTCGCGGGCCCACACGCCGGTCGACGGATCGAAGCTGCCGGAAAATTCCCATTCGGCGGCACCGGTGAGGACGACGTGGTCGTCTCCGCGCCATTCGACATGCAGGGAGCCGCCGCCGGGCGTCACCAAGGAGACGCTGCGTCCGGTCCGCTTGGTGCGAGCGGCAGCGACCACGGCGGCGCAAGCGGCCGAGCCGCAGGCCTTGGTCAGGCCGGCGCCGCGTTCCCAGGTGCGGATGACCATCGTTTCGGGCGAGGTCACCCGTGCAATGGTGATGTTGGCGCGTTCGGGAAAGATCGGGTGACTTTCGAGCAGTGGACCGAAACGGTCGAGCTCGTAAGACCAGACGTCGCGGTCGACCCAAAAGATGGCGTGCGGATTGCCCATCGAGACGACCGAGGGCGAGTGCAGCTCAGGCACGTCGATCGGGCCGATCTGCAGCTCGATCATGCGGGTGTCGCGGAATTCCTCGGCCAGTGGAATATCCTGCCAGTCAAAGCGCGGTCTGCCCATGTCGACCGAGATCAGCCCGTCGGCATGTTCCTCGGCGTTGAGGATGCCGGCGACGGTCTCGAAGGCGAATGTCTTCTGGCCGGTCTCGGCGGCAAGTGCCTGCACCACGCAGCGCATGCCGTTGCCGCAGGCCTGCGCGCCGGTTCCGTCGGAATTCAAGATGTCGATGAAATAGGCGGTGCCCGGCGTCCTGGCGTCGTGGATCGCCATGATCTGGTCGAATTTCGTCGCAGCAACGGCATTGAGCGCAAGAGCGGCAGCCGGCGTGACCCGATCGGCGCGACCGCGCATGTCGGCAACGATGATCTCGTTGCCGATGCCGTTCATCTTGGCGAAGGGGGTAGTGCTTGCCATGGATCGAAAAGTCTCATGCCGGTTTGGCGCCTATATGGCGGATACCGGCCGAAATTACCAGTGTGCGCGCGTCAGAGCGACGTGCGTCCACTTGGACGCACAAAGTACGCTCTGACACTTTGAACCCGCGCATCGTGCTTTCCGAAAATCGATTCCGATTTTCGGGCCGATGCGTCTACGTCACCGCGAAGACGCCAAGCACGACCAGCAGGAAGATGATCAGCACAATGCCGATAAGGATACGGGCGCCGGTGGCGGCGGCTCCGGCCAATGCCGGCATGCCGAGCAAGCTTGCCGCGGCCGCGATGATCAGAAGAATGATGATCCATTTGATCATGAGAAAAAACCTCGCAGCCGACGGTTGTGGAACTGCCTACAAACGCGTCTGCGATGGCTTGGGTTCCCCTGCACCGCGAAGCTGGGTCGCCTTGCCTAGGCCGTCGGCACGTCCCAGACCTCGCCGGGACGCAAGGCGCGAAAGCGTTCGCGCGGGACGCCTTGGTCATCCAGGGCCTCGGCAAGCTTTCTGGCCGGCTCGTCGATCGGCTCGTTGGTGAGCCGGAACGTGCCCCAGTGGCAGCCGGCAGCATAGGCGGCGTTGCACAAAAGCATGCCTTGCACCGCCTCCTCCGGGTTCTGGTGGTGTGGCGCCATGAACCAACGCGGCTCGTAGGCGCCGATCGGCAGGATGGCGAGGCGGAAGCCCCCGTGCCTTTCGGCCATCAGCCGGTAGTTGATGCCATCGTGGAAACCGGTGTCGCCGGCGAAATAGACTTTTCCGCCCGGCGTCTCGACCACAAAACCCGCCCACAGCGCCATGCGTCGGTCGCGAGCGCCGCGCGCCGACCAGTGATGCACCGGCTCGACATGGACGGCGAGATCCTTGCCGATGTCGACCTGCTCGCCCCAATCGTGCACGGAGAGCCGCATGCCGGGAACGCCGGCTTCGATGATGGCGTCGTTGCCGAGCGGCGTCAGCACCAGCGGATCATGTTTTGTCTTCAGCCGCTTCAGCGTGGCGAGGTCGAGATGGTCGTAGTGGTTGTGACTGACCAATACGAGGTCGATCGGCGGCAGATTGGAAAATGCGATCCCCGGCAGATTGACCCGTTTCGGCCCGGCAAAGGAGAGCGGCGAAACGCGCCGCGACCAGACCGGGTCGGTGAGGATGTTCAAGCCGGCTGTCTGGATCAGCAGCGAGGAATGGCCGATCATGGTCAGCCTCAGCCCGGAGCCGTCGATCCGCTCCGCTGGTGTGGCCTGGTGAAACGGACTTGGATTCACCGCCGGCCATTTCGAGCGTTCGCCGCTCAGCTGCCACTTCAAGAGATCGGAAAAACGGGCAGGCAGCTTGCCGTTGGGATTGAAGAACAAGGTTCCATCGAAATGATCGCTGGGTGGGCCGCTGTAGTAGCGATTGGCGGCTCTTTTTCTCGCAGCCAAGATTTCGCCTCCGGCAGGATTTGGTTTCATCAGAGATAGGACCGAAGCCCGCTGGCGCAAGGATTTGGCGGCCGAATGCCGAGGGCATGCCTGTCAGGCAAAACCGCTGCGAGGCCTCGGATCGGGCCCCAAGGACAGGCTTTTAGGCGGCATGCATTTTGTGGTAAAGATGCAACAGATGCTGCCACAAATGGTATTTTAACCATATCGGGTTGAAATTCTGCCACCTTCTCCATCTTGGTGAAGGAGATATTGTGCGGACGGCAGCTCCAGCCGGGTCCGACGGAGGTTTGAAATGGATTTTTCGAAAACCGGTCTGTTGGCCGTATCACTTGCCGCGCTCGTTGCGAGCGGCTGTTCAACGTCACGGTTCTCGCCGATGGACCAGGAGCAGCCGGCGCCGCTGCAAGCCGCGCCCTCCGGCAAGGTGACGGCAAATCAGCTGCCGCCGCCGGCTTCGCCCGGCACGGCCGACCCGTCGAAATTTCCGGCGGCGCCGCAGGGCACGCAAAATCCCCAGGTCGCCTCGCTACCGCCGGACGGGACGGCTCCGGCCGGAGCCCCGGATCTTACCGCAGGCAGCGTCGCCGGCGTGTGGAAGGCGAGCGTGTCCGGCCAGAGCTGCCAGGTGGCGACGCCACAGACCAAGTTCGGCGCCGGCTACCGGGCCGGGCCGCTGCATTGCCCGGCGCCGATCGACGGCATCAAATCGTGGAACGTCGCCGGCAAGCAGCTGACGCTTTACGACGAGAATGGCGGCACGCTGGCACGGCTCTATTCCTCGGGCGGAGAGAAATTCGACGGCCAGACTTCCAACGGTCTGCCGATCTCGCTTACCAGAGGCTGACCCGGCCTTTCCTTGGAATTGCTCTCTTTTGTTTACGCAATTCCTAGAGAAAACCGCTACGCACTTTTCTTGGAATTGCTCTAGAGCAGGATGAATTCAAATTGAGTCGGTCATCCTGCTCCAAGTCTTTTTTTGCGTATGACCTTGTCCGAAAAGTCTGCAACTTTTCGGGATCATATTTCAGATCGACGTGACCGATGCATCTGCGTGACGGCCTTCAGACCCATGCGACCGTCCGGCAGCGCTACGACCATATGGTTGCGTCAGGCCTGATCGAGCGCGATCCGGCGCAGGAGGGGATCGTCGCAGCACTCGACCGGCTGATTGACGAGATTTCGGCAAAGCGGCTGGCGCACAAATCGAGCGCACTGGGCTGGCTGTTCGCCCGCAAGCGCGAGACGCGCGAGGCCGTCAAGGGCCTCTACATCCATGGCGGCGTCGGCCGCGGCAAGACCATGCTGATGGACATGTTCTTCGAGTTGGTGCCGGTCAGACGCAAGCGCCGTGTGCATTTCAACGACTTCATGGCCGGTGTGCAGGACCGCATCCAGAAGCATCGGCTGGAGCGCAAGAATGGCACCGTCAGGGAAGACGACCCGATCGCGCCGGTGGCCCGCGCGCTGGCCGAAGAAGCCTGGGTGCTGTGTTTCGACGAGTTTTCCGTCACCGATATCGCCGATGCGATGATCCTGTCCCGGCTGTTCTCGGCGCTGTTTGCCAATGGCGTCGTGCTGGTCGCCACATCCAATGTCGCGCCGGAGGATCTTTACCGCGACGGGCTGAACCGCCAGCTTTTCCTGCCCTTCATCGGCATATTGGAACGGCACGCCCATGTGCTGGCGCTCGACGCCGACAAGGACTACCGGCTGGAAAAGCTCAACCGCCTGCCAGTCTATGTCACCCCCGCCGATGCCGCCGCCGATGCTGTCCTCGACGAGGCCTGGGATGTGATGACGCATGGCAGGCCGACGGCCGAGGCGATGCTGACGGTGAAGGGCCGACAGATCGTAGTGCCGTGCGCCGCCGGCGAAGCGGCGCGGTTTTCCTTTGCCGATCTCTGCGAAAAGCCGCTCGGCGCCCGCGATTTTCTGGCAATTGTCGGCCGCTTCACGACCATCTTCATCGATCATGTGCCGGTGCTTGGCGAAGGCAGCCGCAACGAGGCCAAGCGCTTTATCCTGCTGATCGATACGCTCTACGACCATCATGTGCGGCTGGTTGTCAGCGCGGCCGCGGCGCCGGCTGAACTTTATACGGCGAAGCGCGGCATCGAGGTCTTCGAATTCGAGCGCACGGCTTCGCGGCTGATCGAGATGCAGAGCCACGAATGGCTGGAAGACTGGGCGAAACGGCAGAGTGCGCAGCCGCCGTCGCCGGAAGCGCAACAAGCTCAGGCCTAGAGTCGATATACATACATGACGAAATCCTCCGCCGGCCCATGCGGCTCCTTCCGCGTCTCGTATAGCGCGCGGGCCGCAACATTGTCCGGCTCGGTGCCGACCCAGGCCTCCTCGCAGCCATGCTCGCGGCCAAGCGCAAACATGGCGTCAAGCATTCTTGTCGCGATGCCCCGACGCTGGAAGGCCGGCGCCACGCCGACCTCATCGATATAGAGTTCGCTCACCTTGTCCGGATGGCAGTGGATCACGGCAGCGCACTGGCCGACGACCACACCGTCGGCGAGCGCCACGATCATGAAATGACCTGGTGAGGTGAGGTAGGCGGCAAGGCGATCAGGCCTCACAGCTTCGTCGAACACATCCTCGGCGACCCGCATCACAAGGGCGTCATCGCCCGGAAGCAGCCTTCTTATTTCCATCTTCATTGTGTAGATTTCCCAAGTCGGCTTAATTCTTTTGACGCTTACGTAATTCCCGTTGTTTCTAACCGATTGAAATCATTCACCTCAAAATAATCGTTTGAATTTCCTTCGCGCCGGGGCTATTGGGTGCGGCGAAATCCCGCGGCTTCCCGCAGCATTCGGCCTCCTTCCTCGACGCCGTCATCCAATTCGTTCAGGATTTGGGCGCCGTCACAGTCTAAAGGGAAAACATCCTGACATGGCACGCAACAAGATAGCGCTTATCGGCTCGGGCATGATCGGCGGCACCCTCGCCCACATGATCGGCCTCAAGGATCTCGGCGACGTTGTGCTGTTCGATATCGCCGAGGGCATCCCGCAAGGCAAGGGCCTGGATATTGCGCAGTCGTCGCCGGTCGATGGGTTCGACTCCAGGCTGACCGGCGTCAACGATTATGCCGGCATCGAGGGCGCCGACGTCTGCATCGTCACCGCCGGCGTGCCGCGCAAGCCGGGCATGAGCCGCGACGACCTTCTCGGCATCAACCTGAAGGTCATGGAGCAGGTTGGCGCGGGTCTCAAGAAATACGCGCCGAAAGCCTTCGTCATCTGCATCACGAACCCGCTCGACGCAATGGTCTGGGCGCTGCAGAAGTTCTCCGGATTGCCGAAGAGCCATGTCGTCGGCATGGCCGGTGTGCTGGACAGTTCACGCTTCCGCTATTTCCTGGCCGAAGAATTCAAGGTGTCGGTCGAGGATGTCACCGCCTTCGTGCTCGGCGGTCATGGCGATTCCATGGTGCCGATGATCCGCTATTCGACGGTCGCCGGCATCCCGCTGCCCGATCTCATCAAGATGGGCTGGACCTCGAAGGAAAAGCTCGACCAGATCGTGCAGCGCACCCGCGACGGCGGCGCCGAGATCGTCGGCCTGCTGAAGACCGGTTCGGCCTTCTACGCACCGGCCGCCTCGGCGATCTCGATGGCCGAAGCCTATCTCAAGGACAAGAAGCGCGTGCTGCCCTGTGCCGCGCATCTCTCCGGCCAGTATGGCGTCAAGAACACCTATGTCGGCGTGCCGGTGGTGATCGGCGCCGGCGGCGTCGAGCGCATCATCGAGATCGAGCTCAGCAAGCCCGAGCAGAAGATGTTCGACAGTTCGGTGGCGGCGGTGCAGGGCCTGTGCGAGGCCTGCGTCAAGATCGCTCCGCATCTCGCAGCCAAGTGACCCGCCGCCAGGTAACCCGGAGATATCTAGCATGAACATCCATGAATATCAGGGCAAGGCGCTGCTGAAGGGCTTTGGCGCACCGGTGGCCGAAGGCGTGCCGGTGTTCGAGGCAAGCGAGGCGGAAGCCGCCGCCAAGGCGCTGCCCGGCCCGCTCTATGTGGTGAAGAGCCAGATCCATGCCGGCGGCCGCGGCAAGGGCAAGTTCAAGGAGCTTGGCCCCGACGCCAAGGGTGGCGTTCGGCTGGCGAAGTCGGTGGCCGACGTCGTCGCCAACGCCAAGGAGATGCTCGGCCACACGCTGGTCACCAAGCAGACCGGCCCGGCGGGCAAGCAGGTCAACCGCCTGTACATCGAGGACGGCGCCGACATCGACCGCGAGCTCTATCTGTCGCTGCTGGTCGACCGCTCGGTCGGCCGCATCGCCTTCGTCGTTTCGACCGAAGGCGGCATGGACATCGAGGCGGTCGCCCATGACACGCCGGAAAAGATCATCACCGTCGCCATCGACCCGGAAAAGGGCGTGACGGCGGATGATTTGAAAGAACTCAACGGTGCGCTGAGGCTCGACGGCGACGCCGCCAAGGACAGCGAGACGCTGTTCCCGATCCTCTACAAGGCCTTCGTCGAAAAGGACATGAGCCTGCTCGAGGTCAACCCGCTGATCGTCATGAAGAACGGCCGGCTGCGCGTGCTCGACGCCAAGGTGTCGTTCGACAACAACGCGCTGTTCCGCCATCCCGACGTGATGGAGCTGCGCGACATCACCGAAGAGGACGAAAAGGAGATCGAGGCGTCGAAATACGACCTCGCCTATGTCGCGCTCGACGGCAATATCGGCTGCATGGTCAATGGCGCCGGCCTCGCCATGGCGACGATGGACATCATCAAGCTCTATGGCGCCGAACCCGCCAACTTCCTCGATGTCGGCGGCGGCGCGTCGAAGGAGAAGGTGACGGCGGCATTCAAGATCATCACCAAGGATCCGGCGGTCAAGGGCATCCTGATCAACATCTTCGGCGGCATCATGAAGTGCGATATCATCGCCGAAGGCGTCATCGCGGCGGTCAAGGAAGTCGGCCTGAAAGTGCCGCTGGTGGTCCGCCTGGAAGGCACCAATGCCGAGCTCGGCAAGAAGATCATCAACGACAGTGGGCTCAACGTCGTCTCGGCCGACGATCTCGACGACGCGGCCAAGAAAATCGTGACGGCGGTGAAGGGGTGAGGCGGTCGATGATTTCGCTCCGGCTTCTGTGTGCAATCGGATTTGGCTGTCTGGCCGTTCCATCGCATGCCGAAGTGATTTCAGATGCTTTTGTCCTTTATAAGAAAGTATGCGTTGCGTCCGATGGAGATTTGGCAAAAAGCGAATTGTTGGCTCTTGAGAACGGGCTTTCGATGCGCTCCCATGGTCATAACAGGAAAACGTTTGATCGCGCCTCATCCACACCTTTCACTGTCCCATTTGTTGTCTTGAGTCCTGCCGATCCAGACCGAAATAAGCCTATGAATCTTTGCGTAGTTTCTGGCGAAACGGCTCACATGTCGGAATTCGACAGCTTCGTTCAATCGCAAAGTCTTGTCGAAGTGGAGAAGGAGGTCGGCGCGGCGAGTAAGTTCTATCTGCATGGCTTCGCTACTAGTGAGGAATGCCTGGCTTCCGACTACAAGCTTGCGAATTGCCGTCTTGTCATGGTCATCGGCAAGCCACGGGTGAATGAGGAATTCAGCGGAGAATTTCGGCTCTATGTCACTGCTCCCAACCATCTGGCTGGTCCGCAATGATCGTCGCAGCGCTATCGCTCGTCTCGGGCCATCAATCCCGACGCATGAGGCCAAGGGCCGATCGGTCGGCGCTGTCGTTCACGGGAGAAACGCAATGCCCACCCTGAATCCGCAAGTGGCTAAAGGTCGATAGAAGATGCCTCCGCGCAAGATAAACCTCGTCGAGGCGGCGGACGCGAAGATCAAGAAGGTCTTCGATCCGCATATTGCCGGCGACGTGAACGACAGTCAGGTCAAGATCGCCAAGTTCGGCGATGTCTTCGACTGGCACGCGCATGACAACGAGGACGAAGCGTTCCTCGTGCTGCGCGGCCGCATCGCCATCGATTTCCGCGACGGTACGGTGGAGCTTGGCAGCGGCGAGTTCATCGTCGTACCGCGGTCCGTCGAGCACCGGCCACGCTCGCTGAGCAAGGAGCCGGTGGTGCTGATGTTCGAGCCGGCGACGACGCTCAACACTGGCAACGCCAAAAGCGACCTCACCGTCGCCGATCTCAAGCGTCTCTGACCTGACGATGACCGCGCAGCCTTCCTCGATCAACGGTTTGTAAAAGGGCCACCATGTCCATTCTCGTCGACAAGAACACCAAGGTCCTCGTGCAGGGCCTGACCGGCAAGACCGGCACGTTCCATACGGAGCAGGCGCTGGCCTATCACGGGACCAAAATGGTCGGCGGTATCCACCCCAAGAAGGGCGGCGAGACGTGGAGCGGCGCCAAGGGCGAGACGCTGCCGATCTTTTCCACCGTTGCCGAAGGCAAGGCAACGACCGGCGCCAATGCATCCGTCGTCTATGTGCCGCCGGCTGGCGCCGCCGAGGCGATCCTGGAAGCGATTGAAGCCGAGATCCCGCTGATCATCTGCATCACCGAGGGCATCCCGGTGATCGACATGATCAAGGTCAAGGCGCGGCTCGACCGTTCGACATCGCGGCTGATCGGCCCCAACTGTCCGGGCGTGCTGACCCCCAATGAATGCAAGATCGGCATCATGCCCGGCAACATCTTCCGCAAGGGCTCGGTCGGCGTTGTTTCCCGCTCGGGAACGCTTACCTATGAGGCAGTGTTCCAGACCACCAATGTCGGCCTCGGCCAAACCACCGCCGTCGGCATCGGTGGCGACCCCGTCAAAGGCACGGAGTTCATCGACGTGCTGGAAATGTTCCTCGCCGACGACGAGACCCAGTCGATCATCATGATTGGCGAGATCGGCGGCTCGGCAGAGGAAGACGCCGCGCAGTTCCTCAAGGACGAAGCCAAGCGTGGCCGCAAGAAGCCGATGGCTGGTTTCATCGCCGGGCGCACGGCCCCGGCCGGCCGCACCATGGGCCATGCGGGCGCCGTTATCTCCGGCGGCAAGGGCGGCGCCGAGGACAAGATCGCGGCGATGGAATCGGCCGGGATCAAGGTTTCGCCGTCGCCGGCAAGGCTCGGCACGACATTGGTCGAGGCGATTAAAGGTTAGTGAGTAGCGAGTAGTGAATAGCGAATAGGGAAGAACAGAGTAACGGCGCGAACCAGGAAAATCCCTACTCGCTACTCCCTATTCGCTCTGAAAAGGAGACGGAGCCAGGCTCCGCGGACAAAAATGGCACGACAAGATCAGGCCAACGACCAATTTTCGCTTACCTCTTTCCTCTATGGCGGCAATGCCGACTATATCGACGCGCTCTATGCCGCCTATGAGGACGATCCCGCTTCGGTCGACCCCGAATGGCAGGATTTCTTCGCGGCGCTGAAGGACGACGCCGGCGATGTCCGCAAGAACGCCAAGGGCGCCTCATGGGCCAAGCCCTCGTGGCCGCTGCAGGCCAATGGCGAATTGGTGTCGGCGCTCGACGGCAATTGGGGCATCGTCGAAAAGCATATCGAGAAGAAGGTCCAGGACAAGGCGGTGATGAACGGCGTCGCGCTTTCCGACGCCGACGTGCATCAGGCGACGCGCGATTCCGTGCGCGCCATCATGATGATCCGCGCCTACCGCATGCGGGGCCATTTGCACGCCGATCTCGATCCGCTCGGCATCGCCAAGCCGCTCGAGGACTATAACGAGCTGTCGCCGGAAAATTACGGCTTCACATCAGCCGATTACGATCGCCCGATCTTCCTCGACAATGTGCTCGGGCTCGAATTCGGCACCATCCGGCAGATGCTGGACATCCTGACCCGTACCTATTGCTCGACGCTCGGCGTAGAGTTCATGCATATTTCCGATCCCGAAGAAAAGGCCTGGATCCAGGCGCGCATCGAGGGCGCCGACAAGGAGATCTCCTTCACCGCCGCCGGCAAGAAGGCGATCCTGCAGAAGCTGGTCGAGGCCGAGGGCTTCGAGCAGTTCATCGACGTCAAGTACAAGGGCACCAAGCGCTTCGGCCTCGACGGCGCAGAGGCGCTGATCCCGGCGCTGGAGCAGATCGTCAAGCGCGGCGGCCAGCTCGGCATGAAGGAGATCGTGCTCGGCATGGCGCATCGCGGCCGGCTGAACGTGCTCTCCCAGGTGATGGCCAAGCCGCACCGCGCCATCTTCCACGAATTCAAGGGCGGCTCCGCCGCACCCGACGAGGTCGAAGGCTCGGGCGACGTGAAGTACCATCTCGGTGCTTCGTCGGACCGCGAGTTCGACGGCAACAAGGTGCACCTGTCGCTGACCGCCAATCCCTCGCATCTGGAAATCGTCGATCCGGTGGTGATGGGCAAGGCGCGGGCCAAGCAGGACTCTCTGTTCGGCCGCAGCCGCGAGGAGATCGTGCCGCTGGAAGAGCGCGCCAAGGTGCTGCCGCTGCTCCTGCATGGCGACGCCGCCTTTGCCGGCCAGGGCGTGATTGCCGAGATCCTCGGTCTGTCGGGCCTGCGGGGCCACCGCGTCGCCGGCACGCTGCATTTCATCATCAACAACCAGATAGGCTTCACCACCAATCCGCGCTTCTCGCGCTCGTCGCCCTATCCGTCCGACGTGGCCAAGATGATCGAAGCGCCGATCTTCCACGTCAATGGCGACGACCCGGAAGCCGTGGTCCATGCCACCAAGGTGGCGATCGAATTCCGCATGAAGTTCCACAAGCCTGTCGTAGTCGACATGTTCTGCTACCGCCGCTTCGGCCACAATGAGGGCGACGAGCCGGCCTTCACGCAGCCGATCATGTACAGCAACATCCGCCGTCACAAGACGACGGTGCAGATCTATGCCGACCGGCTGATGGCCGAAGGCCACATCACCCAGGCCGAATTCGACAAGATGAAAGCCGACTGGCGGGCGCATCTCGAGTCCGAATGGGAGGTCGGCCAGCACTACAAGCCGAACAAGGCCGACTGGTTGGACGGCGCCTGGTCGGGCCTGCGCACCGCAGACAACCAGGACGAACAGCGGCGCGGCAAGACCGCCGTGCCGGTCAAGACGCTGAAGGAGATCGGCAAGAAGCTGACCGAGGTGCCGAAGGACTTCGAGGCGCACAAGACGATCCTGCGGTTTCTCGAGAATCGCCGCCAGGCGATCGAGTCAGGCGAAGGCATCGACTGGTCGACGGCCGAGGCGCTGGCCTTCGGCGCCATCCTGCTAGACGGCAATCCGGTCCGGCTGTCCGGACAGGATTCGGAGCGCGGCACGTTCTCGCAACGCCACTCCGTGCTCTACGACCAGCGCGACGAGACACGCTACATCCCGCTCAACAACTTATCGGCGGCGCAAGCCGGCTTCGAGGTCATCAACTCGATGCTGTCGGAAGAGGCCGTGCTCGGCTTCGAATATGGCTACAGCCTGGCCGAGCCGAAGGCGCTGACGCTGTGGGAAGCCCAGTTCGGCGATTTCGCCAACGGCGCCCAGGTGGTGTTCGACCAGTTCATCTCTAGCGGAGAGCGCAAGTGGCTCAGAATGTCGGGCCTCGTCTGCCTGCTGCCGCATGGCTATGAAGGGCAGGGGCCGGAGCATTCGTCGGCCAGGCTCGAGCGCTTCCTGCAGCTTTGCGCCGAAGACAACATGCAAGTGGCGTACTGTACGACGCCGGCCAACTACTTCCACATCCTGCGCCGGCAGCTGAAGCGGGATTTCCGCAAGCCGCTGATCCTGATGACGCCGAAGTCGCTGCTGCGCCACAAGCGGGCGGTGTCGACGCTGCCGGAGATATCGGGCGAAAGCGCATTCCACCGGCTGTTGTGGGACGATGCCCAGCAGCTCCCCGGCCAGGCGATCAAGCTTACCAAGGATTCGAAGATCCGCCGCGTCGTGCTGTGCTCGGGCAAGGTCTACTACGACCTCTATGAGGAGCGCGAGAAGCGCGGCATTAACGATATCTATCTGCTGCGCGTCGAACAGCTCTATCCGTTCCCGGCCAAGGCGCTGATCACCGAACTGTCACGCTTCCGCAATGCCGAGATGGTGTGGTGCCAGGAGGAGCCCAAGAACATGGGCGCCTGGTCGTTTATCGATCCCTATCTGGAATGGGTGCTGGCACATATCGACGCCAAACATCAGCGGGTGCGCTATACCGGCCGGCCGGCAGCCGCGTCGCCGGCGACCGGGTTGATGTCGAAGCATCTCGCCCAGCTTGCCGCCTTGCTCGAAGACGCGCTCGGCGAATAGAACAGAGCTGGGCGAATAGAACAGAACCGACAGAAAACGGACAGGCACAATGGCTACCGAAATCCGCGTCCCCACTCTTGGCGAATCCGTCACCGAGGCGACGATCGGCAAATGGTTCAAGAAGGTTGGCGATGCGATCGCCACCGACGAACCTCTGGTCGAGCTCGAAACCGACAAGGTGACGGTGGAAGTGCCGGCCGCGGCGGCAGGAACGCTCAGCGAGATCGCGGTCAAGGAAGGCGAGACGGTCGAGGTCGGCGCTTTGCTCGGCATGATTTCGGCGGGCGACGGGGCAAAGGCGGCCGCACCTGAGCCTGCGAAGGCATCAACTTCCGAACCTAAACAGGACGCGGTATCACAAGCGTCGGCGCCGACCGCCGCATCGACCGTCCGCCAAGCCGCGGCCGAGACCGCCAAGATCGCCGGCGATGCCGGGCCGATCGAGGCGCGCACGATGCCGCCGGCGCCAGCGGCGGCCAAACTGCTGGCCGAGAGCAATCTCGCGGTCGACCAGGTCTCTGGTTCCGGCAAGCGCGGCCAGGTGCTGAAGGGCGACGTGCTCGACGCAATCGCCAGGGGCGCGCCGTCGCAGCCGGCCGAGACGCCGAAGGCGCCTGCACCGGTCGCTGCCCGTGCGCCGTCCTCAGCCGATGACGCGTCGCGCGAAGAGCGCGTGCGCATGACCAAGCTGCGGCAGACCATTGCGCGCCGGCTCAAGGAAGCGCAGTCGACCGCCGCCATGTTGACCACCTTCAACGAGGTCGACATGTCGGCGGTGATGGCGCTCAGGACCAAATACAAGGATGTGTTCGAGAAGAAGCATGGTGTGAAGCTGGGCTTCATGGGCTTCTTCACCAAGGCCGTCACCCATGCGCTGAAGGAGATCCCCTCCGTCAATGCCGAGATCGACGGCACCGACATCATCTTCAAGAACTACGCCCATATCGGCGTCGCCGTCGGTACCGAAAAAGGCCTTGTCGTGCCTGTCGTGCGCGATGCCGACCAGATGTCGATCGCCGAGATCGAGAAGGATATCGGCAGGCTGGGTGTCGCCGCGCGTGACGGCAAGCTTTCGGTGGCGGATATGCAAGGCGGCACGTTTACGATTTCCAACGGTGGCGTTTACGGCTCGCTGATGTCGACGCCGATCCTCAACGCGCCGCAGTCGGGCATTCTGGGCATGCACAAGATCCAGGAGCGGCCGGTGGTGGTCGGCGGCCAGATCGTGATCCGGCCGATGATGTACCTGGCGCTCTCCTACGATCACCGCATCGTCGACGGCAAGGAAGCGGTGACCTTCCTGGTCCGCGTCAAGGAAAGCCTGGAGGATCCGGAGCGGTTGGTGCTGGATCTGTGAGCGAGACCGACCGCGCTGTGACCGGCTGGCTGGAGCGGTTTGGTTTCAACCTGGGTCGGCGAGCCGGTGGCATGCTGCGGTCTTTTTGGCGCGGTATCACCTGGCTTGGCGTGGCCGCTGCCGTCCCGTCGCTGGCGACGGCAGCCGAATGGGATCCTGCGCAGGCAAGCAGCAATCTCGGCCTTTTCGCCCTGAGCGAGGCGCAAATGGCGGAGCGCAAGATAATCGTCACCCCAATCGGTGACCTTGAACTGCCGACGGGCGAGATCATCGCCTGCGATCCGCTGACCACCGAAACCGACTGGCCGGCTTTGAGCCGCAAGGTCAGACCCGGGCACTACCCGGTTTCACTGTTCGAGGCGCAAGGCCGTGTGGCCGTCGCTGTGCTGCGTTTCCGGCCCGGCACGCCGGTCCGCTGGGAGCTCGCCACTTTGCCCGACCAGGACGTCGCGACATTGAAGGGTGACGAGATATTCGGTTATCCAGTCGACGCCGGCCTTGGCTCTTTCATGGACAAGACAGCCATGGCACTGTTGGCCGCGCGGCAGGACAAGCTGGAATACGGCGACTACTACGGTGAGGTGCTGGCCGCCGAATTTGCTCCCAACCAGGACAGGTTCGCGATGCATCACCCGGCTGCCGGCAACCCCCTCAATATCGCAATTTTCTGGAGCGGCTGGGGCGACGGGCTTTATCCATCGTTCTGGGGCCTGGATGCGACCGGCGAGCCGCTGCTGCTGACGACCGACTTTGGTGTGCTGGAAAACGCCGATGGCCGCGAGAAAAAGTAGCCCGCCTTGATGCAAAGCGCCATGTCGCCCACGATCGGATGTGTAGCGGGGTCTTTGGCCATTCTGTTCTCGACCGTCGCTGCCTTTGCCGCCTGCCCGCTCGAGCTCGCCGTCTATGGCGATGCCGAAAGCGAAGCCGGCATCGATTTCAGGCCGACCGGGGAATCGGCCGTTGTCACCAACACGTTCAAGATGGTGCTCGGTAACAGTGTCGTGCTCGACGGCATCGTCATGTGGACGGAAGGCGTGGCGCGGCCGCACGGTTCGCTGATGTACAAATGCCCGACAGGCGACGTCACCGGCGACGAGCTCGCCGCCTGCACTTTGTGGGAGGGGATCATCTACAGTGCTGACGATAAGGGCAACATAGCCCTGCTGCCGGCCGAAGGCGTGGACGCGCCGAAGACTCTTATCTTCCCCGACCTCGGCCCGTCCCTGCAGATGTCGGCCGCCTATGGCACCAATGGATTTTCGAAAGTGCCGTCGGATGTTTTTTCGTTGAAGGGCTGTCAGGAATGAGCGCGACCAAAAAAGTGCTGCTGGTGACCGGCGGCGGCCGCGGCATCGGCGCGACCACGTCCATGCTTGCCGCCAAGGCCGGATACCGTGTCGCGGTCAACTATGCTTCCAATGAGGCCGCGGCCACTGCGCTGGTCGAGGCGATCGAGCAGGATGGGGGCGAAGCGCTGGCCATCAAGGGCGACGTCGGCAGCGAGACCGATATTCAGGCGATGTTCGAGAGGATTGATCACGTCTTCGGCCCGCTCGATGCGCTTGTCAACAACGCCGGTGTGGTCGACCGGAGGGCGCGCGTCGACGAAATGAGCGGGGCTAGGTTGGAGCGCATGATGCGCATCAACGTCATTGGTTCCATGCTGTGTGCCCGCGAAGCGGTGAAACGCATGTCGACCAACCATGGCGGCAAGGGCGGCGCCATCGTGAATATCTCCTCTATTGCTGCGAGAATTGGCGGGTCGGGCGAATATGTCGACTACGCCGCCTCGAAGGGCGCGATCGATTCCTTCACCATTGGCCTGGCGCGCGAAGTGGCCGGCGAAGGCATTCGCGTCAACGCGGTCAGTCCAGGCATCATCGACACCGAAATTCACGCTTCCGGCGGACAGCCGGATCGGGTCGAGAGGATGCGTCACGTCGTGCCCATGCAAAGAGCGGGGACCACCGAAGAGGTCGCCGCAGCAATTCTCTGGCTCCTGTCGGACGGGGCGTCCTTTACGACAGGCGCGAATTTAGAAGTGGGCGGCGGCCGCTAATCCCAGCCAAGGCTGAGTGCCAGACCAGAAGGACAGTATCATGGCTTATGACGTCGTTATCATCGGATCGGGACCGGGCGGCTATGTCTGCGCCATCAAGGCGGCGCAGCTCGGCCTGAAGACGGCGGTGGTCGAGAAGAACCCGACCTTCGGCGGCACCTGCCTCAATATCGGCTGCATTCCGTCCAAGGCGCTGCTGCATGCCTCCGAGATGTTCGCCGAGGCCGGCCATTCCTTCGACACGCTGGGCGTCGAAATCGGCGCGCCGAAGCTCAATCTGAAGAAGATGATGGCGCATAAGGATGCGACCGTGGCGTCCAACGTCAACGGCGTCGCGTTCCTGTTCAAGAAGAACAAGATCGACTCGTTCCGCGGCACCGGCAAGGTCCTGTCCGCCGGCAAGGTCTCGGTGACCGGCGAGGACGGCAAAGTCGAGGAGATCGAGACGAAGAACATCGTCATCGCCACCGGCTCCGACGTCGCCGGCATTCCCGGGGTCAAGGTCGACATCGACGAGAAGGTGATCATGTCCTCGACCGGCGCGTTGGCGCTGGACAAGGTGCCGGGCCATCTGGTGGTGGTCGGCGGCGGCGTCATCGGGCTGGAGCTCGGCTCGGTATGGGCGCGGCTTGGCGCCAAGGTGACTGTCGTCGAGTTCCTCGACACGATCCTGGGCGGCATGGACGGCGAGGTCGCCAAACAGTTCCAGCGCATGCTGTCCAAGCAAGGCATCGAATTCAGGCTCGGTGCCAAGGTGACCGGTGTCGCCAAGGCCAAGAAGGGTGCCACCGTCACCTTCGAACCGGTCAAGGGCGGTACGGCTGAAACGATCGATGCAGACGCGGTGCTGATCGCGACGGGACGCCGGGCCTATTCGGACAGTCTCGGGCTGAAGGAGGCCGGCGTCGAGGTCGACGAGCGCGGCCGGGTCAAGACGGATGGCCATCTCAAGACCAATGTTCCGGGCATCTACGCCATCGGCGACGTCATCGCCGGGCCGATGCTTGCCCACAAGGCCGAGGACGAGGGGGTGGCGGTGGCCGAGATCATTGCCGGCCAGGCCGGCCACGTGAATTACGAAGTGATCCCGAACGTCGTCTACACCAGCCCGGAAATTGCCTCAGTGGGAAAGACCGAGGAAGAGCTGAAGGCGGCCGGCATCGACTACAAGGCGGGCAAGTTTCCGTTCAGCGCCAACGGCCGGGCGCGCGCCATGTTGCATACCGACGGCTTCGTGAAGATCCTGGCTGACAAGCAGAGCGACCGCGTGCTCGGCGTCCATATCGTTGGCTTCGGCGCCGGCGAGATGATCCATGAGGCGGCGGTGCTGATGGAGTTCGGCGGCTCGTCGGAAGATCTTGCCCGCACCTGCCACGCTCATCCGACAATGTCGGAAGCGGTGAAGGAAGCGGCACTGGCCACCTTCTTCAAGCCGATTCATATGTAACTCAGCGGCAAATCGCAAACCTTGGAGATTGGCCGAAATGCCCCTCCACTTCGTCATCCCAGGGCGGAGCAAGGAGCGAAGCGACGCGGCGCAGACCCTGGGATCCATGCCGTTACCTCGCGGCAGTGCTCCGGCGGACCAGAACAGAACGCTACCATCCCGTCTCGCGAAAGTTCGAACCACTCTGACTTGGTCTCGATCAGGTTGATCTTCCATTGGCGCGGCCATGGTGCGCTTCTGGCTCGCAGTCATGTAGACATAGCCGGTCATGGTTAAAGGGCAGCTTGAGCCGTTGGGACACAAGCGCCGTTCTGAGCCGCTGCGTTCTTCGGCTGATGTCATGGCATGGATCCCAGGGTCTGCGCTCCGCTTCGCGTCGCTCCGCCCTAGAGCGTTTCATCTCTTGAGAGAATCGTAGGATTCCCAAAGCGGCGTGATTGTGATTCAAGATGCTGGCTGGACGGAGGCCAG